>DASZFN010001054.1:0-9015 GCA_035939715.1 Gemmataceae bacterium
CGGCAAAATGGTTGCGCTGCTCGATGCAGCACCGATCGAGGCTGTTGTATGAAGACCGATGTGGTGGTCGATGTCGGCAACAGCCGAATGAAGTGGGGGCTGTGCCGTGATAAGCAGGTCTGCAAGTGCGTCTCGTTGCCGCTCGAAGCCAGCGATCTCTGGGACCAACAATTTCAGAGCTGGGAGCTTTCGAGTTCGAGCAGTTGGGCTCTGAGCGGTGTGAATCCCACCGCGCTGGCGAAGTTCGTTGGCTGGCTCAAGCAACGCAGCGCACGGGCCGCAGTTCTGTCGTCCGCTCGCGATTTGCCCATTACCATCCTCGTCGATGCTCCCGAGAAGGTTGGAATTGATAGGCTGCTCAACGCCGTGGCGGCCACGGCTCGGATCCAGCGGCCAGTGTCCCTGTTCATCATCGATGCCGGCACCGCCGTGACCGTGGACTGGGTCGATTCGTCTGGCGCGTTTCGGGGCGGCGCGATCTTTCCCGGGCTGCAGTTGATGGCCAAGAGCTTGCACGAGCATACGGCACTGCTGCCTATGATTGATGTCTCGCGACTTTCTGTTCCCGGTTTGCCGGGTGAAAACACGGAGGCGGCAATGGCAGCGGGAGTTTTTTGGGCGGTTGCCGGTGGCATTGAGGCGATTTTGCGTCGCCTAACCGATCGTGCGGCGGCCCACCGCGGGCGCGAGGTCTTTCTGACGGGCGGGAATGCCCCTTTGCTGGAACCGCTCATGTCAGGTTTCATGACCTGGCCGCATATGACACTCGAGGGGATCCGCCTTAGCGCAGAAAAACTGACATGAGCCGCCCTGGATCCACAAGTGACACCTACGCAGCCTTGCTCACTCCTGCCGGCGCTGGCGCCATCGCCTGCCTTGCCCTGCATGGACCCAAAGCATGGGAAGTAGTGCGTTCTCTCTTTCGGCCGCGCTCAGCGGCCGGTTCTCCTCTTCCCGAACAACCGGAAGTTGGTCCCCTCTGGCTCGGTCTGCTGGGCGCCCCAGCGGCAGACGAAGTGGTCATCACGATAAAGCAGACCGCTCCCGCGCTGGTGGAAGTGCATTGTCACGGCGGTCGCGAGGTCGTCCGCATGCTTCAAGAACTCTTTGCGACTCGCGGCGTGCCATCGTGCAGTTGGCAGGAATTCTTGCGGCGGACGGCTGGCAATGCCCTGCAAGCTGCTGCGGCGATGTGCTTGGCGAATGCGCTGACGGTGCGCACGGCCGCCATTTTGCTCGACCAATACCAGGGCGCATTCTCGAATGCACGAGAGCGTATCTTCAAGCACTGGGACCAGGGAGCTAGCGATGACGCAGCCGAGTCACTGGCGAAAATGAAACGCATTTGCTCCATCGGCCGTCATTTGACGAAACCCTATCGCGTTGTCCTGGCGGGCGCACCGAACGTCGGCAAGAGTAGCCTGGCCAATGCCCTGGCAGGTTATGAGCGTTGCATCGTCACGGAAACGCCAGGCACGACGCGCGATGTCGTCACCACGCTCATCGCGGTTGACGGCTGGCCGGTGCAGCTTGCAGACACAGCCGGCCTGCGTGCTGGCGGCACCGACCTCGAGGCGCAGGGAATGAGTCTGTCCCGTGACGCGGCAAGCCAAGCGGACCTCTGTCTCTGGCTCCTGGATGCATCCCGCGAACCGGTTTGGCCGGATTTCCAGCTCGAGCGGATCTGCTTTGTGATAAACAAGATCGACCTGGCTCCTGCTTGGAGCTTGCAAGAGGTCACGAATGCGGCGCACGTTTGTGCGCGGACTGGTGAAGGACTCCAGGGTTTGTGTGAAACAATCAGTCACGCTGTCGTGCCCAATTCGCCTGGGCCGGGTGCGGCGGTGCCGTTCACGCCCAGGTTGTGCGATGCCGTGGACAGAGCGTGGCAATTACAATCCGCAGGTCAATGGGAGCAGGCACAGCGAGCGCTTGCGAATGCCTGTCTTGAACCGGACAATAGCCTATCGGAGAAGAGTCATGAGCGTTCACCCCTGGCATGACATTCCCTTGCCCGCCGATGTCCGCGATTGGTTTCCGGCGTTTATCGAGATCCCCAAGGGCTCCAAGGTCAAGTATGAGCTGGACAAGCCGACCGGCCTGCTCTGCGTGAGCCGGATTCTCTATAGCTCGGTGTTTTACCCCGCCAACTACGGCTTTGTGCCCCGCACCTATTGCGACGACGGCGATCCGCTGGACGTGCTGGTGCTTTGCCAGGAAGAAGTGGCGCCGCAAGTGCTGCTGCGCGCCCGCGCCATCGGTGTCATGCGCATGCGCGACGACAAGGGCCAGGACGACAAGATTATTGCCGTACACGTGGATGATCCGGAAAACTGCTTCATCCGCAATGTTTCCGAGCTGTCCGAGCACCGCCGCCGCGAGCTGCAGCGCTTCTTTCTGGATTACAAGGTGCTGGAAGGCGAGGAGGTGAGCGTCGAAGCGCCCCTGGGGCCGGCCGAGGCGCTCGATATTTTGCAAGCGGCCATGGCCCTGTATGAGCGCGAGCGCGATTCCTTGCGAGCGGAGATGCTTTCCGGCTCGACTCCGTGCAGATAATCTTTGCCGCCGGGAGCGTGTCTGGTTAAACTCTGTTTAACGTTGCTTCGCACAAGAGCCTTCTGCACGGGAGCATAATATATGCAGCTTTTCCATCCCGGCCGTGTTTGCCGCTGTCTGGCAGTGGGACTGGTGTTTTCTTTCGGAGCGCTTAGCCTGGCGGTTTCCTTGACCATCGCAGCCGATGCCAGACAACGGTCCGCCGAGCCCTCGAAAGATCTCCTCCAGGAACTAAAGGGCTATCGGCACAAGATCGTCTACGAAACGAACCGGGACGGCAACTGGGAACTCTATCTGGTGAACGCCGATGGCAGCAATCCCGTCAATCTCACCAACACCCCCGACGTGGACGAGCTTTACCCGAAGCCGTCCCCGGACGGCACCAAGATCTGCTTTGTCGCCGATGAAGGCAAGGGCAAGGCCAGGGTCCGCAACCTCTACTACTTGAACCTGGACGGCAGCGGCCGCATTAAAGTCGCGGAGAACGCCCGCGAGCCCTGCTGGAGTCCCGATGGCATGCACATCGCCTACATGAAAGGCGAGTTCGAGCGCTTCACCTATTCCGACTTCGCGACCAAGGGACTTTTCATCTACAACCTGAAGACCGGCGAAACGCGGCAGCACGTCAACAAAAAGCTGCAGCATCTGTACACGTTGAACTGGGCGCCGGACGGCCAATGGTTTGTCGCCACGGTCCACGGCGGCATGGGCTTCTCCCATACCATCCTCGCCATCGAAGCGGACGGCGACCGCATTGTCGATCTCAAGCTTGAAGGCTGCCGGCCCAACATCCGCCCGGACGGCAAGAAGATCTGCTGGGGCCACGGTGATTTCTGCGCCGGCGTGGCCGACCTCGATCTGAGTTTGCCCACGCCCAGGGCCACGCAGATTCACAATGTCGTGGAGAGCAAGGATCCGATTGAAACCTACCACATCACCTGGTCGCCGGACGGCAAGTACATCACCTACACGCGCGGCCCCAAATTTCAGGGCCGGCGCCTGAACAATGTACTTCCAGAATTCCCCGGCATCGAGGCCCCCGGCTGGAACGTCTGCGTCGCCGACGCCGCGCAAAAGAATCGCTGGGTGAACATCACGAGCGACGGCAAATCGTGCAAACAGCCCAGCTGGGTCGTCGTCAAGGAGGCCGCCGCCAAATGATCCGGCCCAGGTTTTCACTAAGTGAGCGTGCCGATCCACCAGCCCGAAGCGCCAGCGAGGCCCTCGCTTGCGCTTCGGGCTGGTGCAGCAGACTCGTGCTTCTCACGCTGCCGGCATTCTCCGGCCTGGCGTGTCAACCAGCCAATGGCCCGGGAACGGGGAACCCGTCGACGATAACCACCAAAGGCGGCGTGGAAATGGTGCTGATTCCCGCCGGCACCTTTGACATGGGGAGCCAGCGCGGCAAGGAAGACGCAATCGCTGTGCACCAGGTGTCGCTCGATGCCTTTCTGATGGATAAGCACGAGGTCACGCAGGCCGAGTACGAAAAGCAGGGTCTGCCTAACCCGTCCCACTTCAAGGGAGCAGACCTACCGGTCGAGCAAATCACCTGGGCCCAGGCCGCCGCCTACTGCAACGCCCGCTCGCGCGCGGAAGATCTCCAGCCGTGCTACAACGAGGAGACCGCGGCGTGTGATTTCGCCGCGGACGGCTACCGGCTGCCCACCGAAGCCGAATGGGAATATGCCTGTCGCGCCGGCAGCACCACGGAATACAACTTCGGCGGTGATCCGGCGAAGCTTGCTGAATACGCCTGGAGCGCCGACAATTCCGGGAAGAAGACACACCCCGTCGGCCAGAAAAAGCCGAACCGCTGGGGACTGTTCGACATGCACGGCAACGTGGCCGAGTGGTGCAATGACGTCTATGACGCAGGCTATTACGCCGCCAGCCCGTCCGCCAATCCGCATGGACCCGCCGACGGCAAGCAATATGTCCTCCGCGGCGGCTCCTGGAACTCCGGCGCCGATGCACTGCGCTCCGCCTACCGTCTCGGCGAGAACCCGGGCTTCTCCGACGCCTGTCTCGCCCGCGATGCCATTGGCTTCCGCTGCGTCAAGAAAGCTCCTAAAGAATCAGTAGCCCGTAGTCAGTAGTCCGTAGCAAAAACAATCACGACTACCCGCTACTGACTACTGACTACTGACCACTATGCTCTTCCACACCTGGGTCTTCTTCGTCTTCTTCCTGATCGTCTACCCCGTTTTCCTGCTCGTCAAAAAGAACAACCACCTGATGAACCTATGGTTGATGATCGCTTCCTACACCTTCTACGGCTGGTGGAACCCCTATTATCTGCTTCTCCTCTTCGGCACTTCGGCCGTCGACTACCTCATGGTCCTGTTCATGGCGCGTAGTCAGAAGACACGCAAGCTCTGGCTCGTGATCAGCCTGGTCAGCAACTTCGGTTTTCTGGCGTACTTCAAATACTCCGGGTTCATCACCGAAAATCTCAACACTTTCCTGGCAACCCTGGGATCGCCCTATCAACTTCCCGATCCCATTTATTATCCCAATCGCCTGCTCGGTCTCCTGGGCGTCCCGGAGAGTCATTTCTTTGAGAGCGTGATCCTGCCGATCGGCATCTCCTTCCACACATTTCAATCGATGAGCTACACGATCGACGCTTACCGGGGCACGATTGAAACCGAGCGCAGCTTTATCCGTTTCTTGACGTTCGTGTCCTTCTTCCCGCAACTGGTAGCCGGCCCCATCGAACGCGCGCGCAATCTGCTGCCTCAGCTGCAACGCGAGCCGCGCATCACGCGGGAAGATATTAATGACGGGCTGGCTCTCTTCCTGGTCGGCTTTTTCAAGAAAGTGGCCCTGGCTGATTACCTGTCGCTGTACGTGGACCAGGTCTATGCGGCGCCGGGGCGCTTTCAGGCGCCGGCCCTGTTGCTGGCGACGTTCGCGTTCGCGTGGCAGATTTACTTTGATTTCAGCGGCTACACGGACATGGCCCGCGGCATCGCCCGGCTCATGGGCTTCCATCTGATGTTGAATTTCAACAACCCCTACGTGGCCACCGGCCTGGGCGACTTCTGGGCGCGCTGGCATATCAGCCTGTCCACCTGGTTCAAGGATTACGTCTATTACCCGCTGGGCGGCAACCGCCACGGCCTGCTCGCCACCTATCGCAACATGATCCTGACCATGGTCATCTCCGGCATCTGGCACGGCGCCAACTGGACCTTCGTCATCTGGGGCGGCCTGCACGCCCTCGGTCGGCTGCTGACGCGCGAACTCGAGCGGACCCATGTTTACAGAGAGCGCGTGCCGACGTTCGTCAAGCAGCTCTTCGTCTTCACGTTTGTGATGTTCACCTGGATCTTCTTCCGTGCCCAGAATGTAAGCGAGGCCTGGCTGATCGTCACGCGCATCCTTACCTCGGGTTGGGCGGACCCGCGCTTTCCGCTGCTCATGTTGCTCTTGATCTTTGCCGTCTGGATGTATGAGTTCCTCTACAACGCCGGGGCAAAGACGCGGTTTGTTCTGCAGTGGGCGCCGCTGCGCGTGGGCCTGGTGGCCGGCATGATCGCCTACCTTGCCGTCGTGGCGCAGCCGAGCACCAAGGCGTTCATCTATTTCCAGTTTTGACGGGGATGCACCATGGGCGATCCTGACCCTGGAAAACGCCACCTTCCTCCTGAGCTGGACACCGCCGCGCGTTCGAATGCGATCCAGTTGTCGGGACGGCAGTGGCTTGGGGTCGGCCTGCTCGCCATGGCGATGATCGTCATGGCGCCGACCTTGTGGAAGCAGGTGGAAAAGTTTGATCCGGAACCGGACTACCGGATGCCCTACGAGCTCAGCAATGATTACTGGCTTTACGATCGCTATAGCCGCCTGGCGGCGCAGCGCGCGAATGTGCTCTTGCTTGGCGATTCCGTGATCTGGGGACAGTATGTCACGCGCCGCGAGACCCTGTCGCATTGCTTGAATGCACGGGCTGGTCGAGAACGTTTTGCTAATCTGGGCCTGAACGGAGCCCATCCGGTGGCTCTGGCGGGGCTGATCGAATTCTACGGCTCCGGCATTCATGACAAAAACGTGCTACTCTTCTGGAACCCGCTCTGGCTGAGTTCTCCGCGCGTGGATTTGCGCGAACGCAAGGAATTTCGCTTTAACCATCCCCGCCTGGCGCCGCAGTTTGTTCCGGGCATACCCGCCTACACCGAGCACTTCTCGCCGCGCGTCGGCATCGTCGTAGAGCAGCGCGTGGCGTTCCCGAGTTGGGCCGCCCATCTGCAGCAGGCCTACTATCGCGACGCCGATGGCAGGCCGCTCGACATACCCGAATGGACGCTGGCGCATCCGTATGAGAATCCCCTGCGGCCTCTGCGCCAGCCCCTGCCGCCTTCGGATTACGCCTTGCATGAGAAGGCGCTGCCCTGGACGGCGCGCATGAAGAAACAGGACTACGCGTGGGTCGATTTGACGACGTCGCTGCAGTGGCATTCCTTCCAGCGTACGGTGCAGATCCTCAAAAGGCGCGGCAATCGCGTGTCCGTGTTGCTCGGACCTTTCAACGAACATCTGCTCTCCGGACAAAACGCTGCGGAGTACCACAAGCTCAGGTCAGCCGTCGAAACCTGGCTCCAGCAGGAGAGCGTGCCTAACCTGGCGCCGCCGCCGTTGCCCAGCGCCTGGTATGCCGACGCGGACCATGCTTTGAGCGCCGGCTATGCCCTGTTGGCCGAGCAGGTGTTTCAATGGCTCGCGCGCTAACGGACCATGCAAGATCCTGCACCCTGATCGGATTCTCCTCTCACATGACTTCGTACTTGACCAGGGCCCACAGCCCACTAAAGTGGGAGACATGAATGAACTCGTTGTCCAGAGCCGCGCGCGCGATATCGGGATCATCACGATCAACAATCCGCCGGTCAATGCCCTGAGCCCCGGCGTGCCCGAAGGGATTATTGCGGCGCTCGCGTCCTTGCAAAAGGATGCCGCCATCAGTGGCATTGTGCTGATCGGCGGGGGTAGGACCTTTATCGCCGGCGCAGACATCAAGGAGTTCGAGAAAATCACCTCGGGGCAGAAGCAGCGGAACGCCGGCCTGACTCCTTTGCTGCAGGCGCTGGAGGAATGTGCCAAGCCCGTCGTGTGCGCGATTCACGGCACGGCTTTCGGCGGCGGACTGGAGACGGCCATGGCCTGTCATTACCGGGTGGCCGTCGCCTCGGCGCAGGTCGGGCAACCGGAAGTGAAACTGGGCTTGATTCCGGGCGCAGGCGGCACGCAGCGGCTGCCGCGCTTGGCCGGCGTGGCCCGCGCCGCTGAGATGTGCACCATGGGCGAACCGGTGCCGGCGCCCGAAGCCTTGCAAGCCGGCATCCTGGACAAGATCGTCGCCGGTGATTTGCTCGAAGGAGCCATCGCTTTCGCGCGGGCGCTGGCGGCCGGGGGCGAACCGCCGCGCAAAACCCGCGATTTGACCGAGAAGCTGAACGACCCAAAGGCGAACGCCCAGGCTCTGCACGAGGCGCGTGCCATGATCAACAAGCGCGCCCGCGGGCTGTTTGCGCCTCCCAAGGCTCTCGATGCTATTGAAGCGGCCACGCGACTTCCCTTTGAGGAGGGACTCCGCAAGGAGGCCGAACTCTTCCAGGAATGCCTGTTCTCCGAGCAATCCAGGGCCCTGATTCATGTCTTCTTCGGCGAGCGCGTGGTCGCCAAGGTCCCGGGCATCGACAAGGATATACCGCTTGTGCCGATCCGGCAAGCCGCCGTGGTCGGCGCCGGCACCATGGGCGGAGGCATCACCATGGCCTATGCCAACGCCGGTATCCCGGTCATCCTCAAGGAGATCTCACCAGAGGCCCTCGACCGAGGCTTGAACATCATCCGGAAAAACTACGCGGCCACGGTCGCCAAAGGCCGGTTGAGCCAGCAACAAATGGACGAACGGCTGGCACGCATTCAGCCGACCCTGAGCTACGAGCGCTTTGCGGAGGCCGACATTGTGGTCGAGGCGGTGTTCGAGGAAATGGCTCTCAAAAAGAAAACATTCGCCGAACTGGATAGAGCAGCCCGGCCGGACGCCATTCTTGTCTCCAACACCTCCACGCTCGACATCGATGAGATCGCTTCCGTCACTCCCAGACCGCAGCAGGTCATCGGGCATCATTTTTTCAGCCCGGCCCATGTGATGCGGCTGCTCGAAATTGTGCGCGGCAAGGCGTCGAGCGCCGGCGTCATCGCAACTTCTTTGGCCCTCGCCAAGAGGCTCGGTAAGGTGGGCGTCGTGGTGGGCAACTGCCGGGGCTTCGTCGGCAACCGCATGTACGGTCCGTATCAGCGTGAGGCACAGTTCCTTCTCGAAGAGGGTGCGCGGGTGGAAGAGGTCGATGCCGCGCTCGTCGACTTCGGCATGGCCATGGGGCCGCTCGCGGTCGGTGACCTTTCCGGCCTCGACGTAAGCTGGCGCATCCGCAAGGAATACCGGCA
>DASZFN010001055.1:0-12002 GCA_035939715.1 Gemmataceae bacterium
TATGGTCACGCCCAGCATGCCACTGAATACCGCGACCCCTAGCGCCATCCGCATTTCGGCGCCCGCCCCCTTCGCCAGGACCAGCGGCACGACGCCGAGGATAAAGGCGAACGAGGTCATCAGGATGGGACGCAGCCGCTGCTTGGACGCCTCCACGGTCGCCTCAAAGGCTTTCCTGCCCTCGTCCTGCAACTGCTTGGCGAACTCCACGATCAGGATGGCGTTCTTGCTGGCCAGGCCGACCAGCACCACCAGGCCGATCTGCGTGAAAATGTTGTTGTCCATGCGCGCCAGCCAGATGCCGGCGATGGCGGCCAGCAAGCACATCGGCACGATCAGGATGATGGCCAGCGGCAGCGACCAGCTCTCGTACTGCGCCGCCAGCACCAGGAAGACGAATACCACCGCCAGCGGGAATACCAGCTTGGTCAAGAGATCCTTGCCCGCCTCGATCTGCTGGAAGGTCAGTTCCGTCCACTCGAAGCTCATGCCTGCTGGCAGCTCTTTTTGGCAGATCTGTTCCATCATCGAGATGGCCTGGCCGGAGCTGACTCCCGGCGCTGTGCTGCCGGAGATTTCGGCCGAGGGCTTGGAGTTGTAGTGGTTGACGATGGCCGGACCGGCCACGTCGCGGACGGTGATCATCGTCTCCAGAGGGACCATGTCGCCGTTGGCATTACGGACGCGGAGCTTGCCGACGTCCTCGGCGCGCAGGCGGTAGCGCGCGTCGGCCTGGACGTTCACCTGCCAGTTGCGATTGAACAGCGTGATATCGTTCACGTAGGCGGAGCCGAGATAGATCTGGAGCGTCTCGAACACGTCGTTCAGTGCCACGCCCTGTTTCTTGGCCTTGACGCGGTCCACGTCCACGTAGAGCTGCGGCTGATTGGCGCTGAAGCTGCTGAAGAGACCGACCAGGCGGCCCTTCTGGCTATTGCCCTTGGCAGCGACGTTGGACACGGCGCCTTGCAGCGCTTCCATGCCGGCGCCGGCTTGGTCCCTCACCTGCAGCTTGAAGCCGCCGGTGCTCCCCAGGCCGTCGATCGGCGGAGCGCCGAAGAGGACGGCCTGAGCTTCCTCAATGTCGCGATATTGCTCCCGCAGCCGGGCGGCAACCCGGTTGGCGCTCAGCTCGGCATGGCCGGCACGTTCGTCGAAAGGAGCGAGGATGACAAACATGCCGCCGACATTTGGTATGTTGGTGCCGGTGAGAATGGAGTAGCCGGGCACGCTGATCGCGTGCGCTACGCCCTCGGTCTTCAGAGCGAGGGCGGTCATGCGCGCGACCACCTCATCGCTGCGCTCCAGGCTTGAGCCGTCGGGGAGCTGCGCGTTGACGACCAGATAGCCCTTGTCCTGTTCCGGGATGAAGCCGGTAGGCACGACCTTGAAGCCCAGGACGGTGAGTCCGATAAGACCGCCGTACACAAGCAGAGCGATCACGCTCAAGCGCAAGAACAGCGTTACCACGTGTCCGTAGAGGTTGGTCGCTCGTTCGAAGGTCCAGTTAAAGCCGCGGAAGAACGCCCCCAACACGGCGTTAATCAGTCCGGCCAAAAGCCAGCCGGCCACTCCGCCGGCCACAAAGAGGCCGGCCCAGAGCGCCAGCAGTTTCGTTGCGTCGGCGGCATGGCTTGCTGCCTCGTGCTCTCCGTGCCCAGGCACAGCCAGGCCGAACAGCGGAGCCACAGGAGTCACCAGGAAGAACATGGCGACGAGGCCGCCAAGCAGGACAATGCCCAGGCGAGGCAGAGCTTCCTGGTGAGACGGGCCATGAGCTCCGTGACCATGTGGCTTGAGCAAGATCGCGCACAGGGCGGGACTCAAGGTCAGGGAGTTAAACGCCGAGATGATCGTCGAAGCGGCGACGGTCAGGGCGAACTGCATGTAGAACTGGCCGCTGATACCCGCCATGAAGGCGGTGGGTACGAAGACGGCGCACAGCACGAGGGCGATGGCGATGACCGGCCCGGTGACTTCCGTCATGGCGGCGCGCGAGGCGTCCCGCGGCGACTTGCCCATGGCCATGTGCCGCTCCACGTTTTCGACCACGACAATGGCATCGTCCACCACGATGCCGATGGCCAGCACCAGACCGAACAGCGATAGATTGTTCAGCGAAAACCCCAGCAGCGCCATAACCGCTAACGTGCCGATCAGGGAGACGGGGACGGCAACCATCGGGATGATGGTTGCCCGCCAGTTCTGGAGGAAGACGAGCACGACGATGAACACGAGGATGATCGCCTCAAACAAGGTGTGATAGACGCTGGCGATGGATTCATCGATGAACACGGTCGTGTCATACACGATCTTGTAATCAATCCCCCTGGGAAAGGCCTGCTTCAGCCGCTCCATCTCCTTGCGGATGTTCTTGGCGGTGTCCACGGCATTCGAGCCCGGGAGCTGGAAGACGGCCAGGGTGATGGACGGGTCGCCATCCAGATAGCTATTCACATCATAATTTTTGGCGCCCAGCTCGACGCCCTCCTGGCCGGGCCGGTCGTCCGCGACAACGTCGCGGAGGTAGGTGGCGGACCCGTCGGCATCGGTCTTGACGACGATGTCGCGGAACTGTTTTGCGGTCTCCAGCCGGCCGAGCGTGTTGAGGGTAAGCTGGAAATTCTGGCCTGAGGGAGTCGGGGGCTGACCGAGCCGGCCCGCCGCCACCTGGACATTCTGTTCGCGGATGGCGCGGGTCACGTCGCCGGCGGTCATGTTGCGTGACGCCAGCTTCTGCGGATCCAGCCAGATGCGCATGCTGAAGTCGCGCGGGCCGAGGAACGTCACATCGCCAACTCCCTTGACGCGGGCCACCTCGTCCTTGACGTAATTCGTGGCGTAATTGCTCAGATAGAGCTGGTCGAACTTGAAGCGCTCCTTCTTGGTTACCGGGTCGGTTTCCTTCGCCGAAATCAAGTTCACGCACAGGAGGATGCTGGGAGACTTTTTCTTCGTGGTCACGCCCTGGCGCTTGACATCTTCGGGGAGCTTGGCCTCGGCAATTTTGACGCGGTTCTGCACCAGCACCTGGGCCATGTCCAGGTTGGTGCCGAGCTGGAAGGTCACGTCGAGGAGCATCTGGCCGTCGTTGGTGCAGCGCGACGACATGTAGATACTGTTCTCGACGCCGTTGATTTCCTGTTCGATGGGCGTGGCGACGGTGTCGGCCACGACCTTGGCATTGGCGCCGGGATAGTTGGCCGTGACCGTGATGGTGGGCGGCGCCACCTCCGGGTACTGGGCAATCGGCAACTTCACGAAGGCCACGCCGCCGACAATGACGATGACGATCGACAGCACGGTCGCGAGGATCGGCCGATCAATGAATAGGTGTGAGAACATCGGCCGCCTCCTTTAGCTCTTGGTTTTCGAAGTCGTCGGTTCGGCCGGCGCGCCCGGCATGGCGATCTGTTTGGGATCGACCTTGGCCTGGTCGCGCACCCGCTGGATGCCGTTCACGATGATCCAGTCCTCCGGCTTCAGGCCCTCGTGAATAACTTGCAAGCCATCGCTCAGCCGCCCGAGCTGGATATCGCGGCGTTCGGCAACCTTCTGGTCAGTGACGACGTAAACGAATTTGCGCCCCTGGTCGGTGCCGATGGCGCGCTCCGTGATCAACAGCGACTTGTGGGGATCGCTCACGGGGACGCGCACGCGGGCGCTCATGCCGGCGTCCAGAATTCGCTTGGCGTTGCGCAACTCGCCGCGCACCTGAATCGTACCGGTGCTGCGATTGACCTTGTTGTCGGCGAAATCAATCACCCCCGTGTGCGGATAGCCTTTTTCACCTTCGAGGCCGACCATGACGGGGACTTTCAGATCTTTTACCGAAGGTTCGGCGCCGCCCTCAGTCCCGCCCTTGCGGAAATGCTGCCGGTAGCGCATCAAGGCACGCTCGTCCACCTCGAAGTACACGTAAATAGGGTCCACGGAGGTGATGGTTGTCAAGAGGGTCTCGCCACCACCGGCGTTGACCAGGTTGCCGACATCCACCAGAGTGCGGCTGATCTTTCCCGTGAAGGGGGCCGTGATTTTGGTGTACTCGAGATCGAGCTTGACGCGCCCAATGGCCGCCTGCGCCTTGGCCACGTCTGCCTGGCTGACGCCCTCCTTGCCAAGCGAAACATCCAGCTCTTGAGCGCTCACGGCCCCGGTAGCGTTGAGCCGTCTGTCCCGGTTCGCCGTGGCGCGGGCGAGTTTGTAAGCCGCGTCGGCGGCCGCTTTCTGCGATTCGGCGCTCTTGAGGTCGGACTCGTAGGGCCGGGGATCGATTTCGTACAACAGGTCTCCCTTTTTAACCATCTGCCCATCCTCGAAGTTGACCTTGATCAGATGGCCTCGGACGCGGGCGCGCACTTCAACCATGGGGATTGCCGCTATGTAGCCTTGGTAGTCGTCCTGATCGACGACGTCCCGGACCAGTGGCTGACTGACGGAAACGGGGGGTGGAGGCGTCTCCGCCACGGGAACGTCCGCATTGCCGCAACCGTAGAGGACGCTCGTGAGAAGCACGATGCTGCCCGTACGCCACGAGAGTTGATGGCGGTTGATCATGTTGTGTTTCCTTCGCTTTCTCTGAATTCAGATCACATGCCTATCTGTTTCCTCTGCTCGGATCCCTGACGCAGCCCAAGCACCTGGATTACTTCCCGGAGCATCGTCACGTCTTCTCTTGTGGCGATAACGAGAATCCGATTGCGTGAGCTTCGACTAGCAATATCAGCATCCGGCCGGCAGACGGCGTTGGCCTGAGGGTCGATATCAAGTCCCAGGCACTCCAGGCCGGCGCAGATTGTCTCCCGGACCTCAGCGGCGTGCTCGCCGACGCCGGCGGTGAAAACCAGGGCATCAAACCCGCCCATCGTTACCGCCAGCGCGCCAATCGCTTGCCGAACCCGATGCGTGTAAACACCAAGGGCCAGGCGTGCGCGGTCTTTTCCTGCTTTGGCCGCAGCCAGCACCTGGCGCATGTCGCCCGAGATCTCCGATACGCCTAGCAGCCCGGACTCGCGATTGAGCGCTGTTTCGACCTGCTCCGCCGTCAAGCCGTGGTGCTGCTGGACATGAAGCACAATACCTGGATCGATGGAGCCGCTGCGCGTGCCCATCATCAATCCTTCCAGAGGCGTAAAGCCCATGGTGGTATCGACACAGCGGCCGCCGCGCACTGCCGACGCGGAGCAACCGTGCCCCAGATGGCAGATCACGAGCCGTAATTCGTCTTGCGGCCGCCTCAGCAGCTCGGCGGCGCGCTGGCTGCAATAGGCGTGGCTGAGGCCATGGAAACCAAAGCGGCGGATGCCCCACTCGCGCGTCCAGGTTTTCGGCAGCGGATAGGTGCGCGCTTCGGGCGGCAGGGTGGCGTGGAAGGCCGTGTCGAAGACAGCCACTTGCGGCACACCCGGCAACTTGGCTTCCGCGGCCGCCAACGCTTCCAGGCTTGGCGGGTTGTGCAGCGGCGCCAGGTCGGCCAGCGCCGTGATGCGCGAGCGGATTTCCGGAGTGATGCGCACCGAGGAGGTAAACTGCCCGCCGTGTACCACCCGGTGCCCGACCGCTGCCAGGGCCGAATGCTCGGGCAAGACGATGGGTTCGGCGTGCATCAGGTCGAAGACGAAGCGGTTTACCGCCTCGGAGTGCCCTTTCCAGGCGACATCCTCTGAACGCTCCTTGCCGTCCGAAGCCGCATATTCGTAGCGCGGTACAGACCCAGCCCAGTCGGCCATGCCATGCGCGATCACGGCGCCGTCGGCCGCTTCCATCAGCGTCGCCTTCAGGCTGCTGGAACCGGCGTTAAGCAAGAGGATTTTCATGTCGCCTGCCATCTCGTTCCCGAGGCTCCACTCAGTGAAGGCCCTGACCTGGCACGCGTGTACAGCATGGCCACCGAGCGAGCCTCAACTTGATAGGTGCAACCTGCAACCGCCGGCGCCGCCTGCCACGGGACGATATCATTCGGCGAATCGAGCCCCGTGTCGATCCATCGTTGCCAGGAGCTGCCGCCCTCCAGCATGGGGAGCTGGAATTCGAGCGGTTCCCAGTAGGCGTTCAGGATAAGGTGGAAGCGCAGCCCTTCATTGCGAACTTCCGCGCTCAACGCCACACTGCGCGAACCGTCGGCCCAGTCCGGCTGGTGCAGCTTCACGCCGTGCCACGCCTTGTTAGCCTCCTGCAGCATTCTGGTCAGGCTCACACGCTGACGCTCGTGCTCGGCGTCACGTAAAAGGCGCCGCGCATTCAGCAGACTCACAAAGCGATGGACATCGGCATGCTTCGTGAGCCTTGTCCAGTCGAACCAACTGATCTCGTTGTCCTGACAATAGGCGTTATTGTTGCCTCCCTGCGTGTGCCGCACCTCGTCTCCCATCAGGATCATGGGCATTCCCAGCGACATCAGCGTGACTGTCAGATAGTTCTTCACCTGACGGTTGCGCAGCTTCTCCGTCGCCGGGTCATTGGTGGGTCCCTCGACGCCGCAGTTCCAGCTCCGGTTGTCGTTCGCGCCGTCACGGTTGTCCTCGCCGTTCGCCTCATTGCGTTTTTCGTTGTAGGAGACGAGGTCGTTAAGCGTGAAGCCATCGTGGCAGGTCACGAAATTGACGCTCTGTTCCGCCTCACGTTGCTTGTGGCCGTAAACCTCGGGACTACCGACCAGCCTGTCCGCCATTTTCCGCAGGGACCCTGGTTCGCCGCGGAAGAAGTCGCGCACGTCGTCCCGGAAGCGGCCGTTCCACTCCTTCCAGGCGTCCCCGACGAAGCTGCCGACCTGGTAGAGCCCCGCGGCGTCCCAGGCCTCGGCAAGCAGTTTCGTGCCCGCCAGTGCCGGTTCGGACTCGATATCCCAGAGCACGGGCGGGTTCGGGAGCGGATGACCCGACGCATCGCGGGAGAGGATCGAAGCCAGGTCAAAGCGAAAGCCATCGACGTGCATTTCCTTGACCCAGTAGCGAAGACTATCCACGATCATCCGCCGAACAATCGGATGGTTCGCATTGACGGTGTTCCCGCAGCCGGTGTAGTTGGCATAGCGAGAGCCGCCCTCTTCGAGGATGTAGTAGGTCGGGTTATCGATGCCGCGGAAGCTTAGCGCCGGCCCGCGCTGGTCGCCCTCCGCGGTGTGGTTGAACACGACATCAAGAATGACCTCGATGCCGGCCCGGTGCAGCGCCTTGACCATGTCGCGAAATTCGTCCACCGGCCCAAGTGGATCCTGACGGGAGCTGTACGCCTGGTGCGGCGCAAAGAAGGAGATTGGCGCATAGCCCCAGTAGTTGATCTTTCCGGGGGGACAATCCTGGGCATCGAACTGAAACACCGGCAACAGCTCCACGGCGGTGATGCCAAGCGCCTGAAGGTACGGAATCTTTTCGATCAGGCCTGCGTAAGTGCCGCGTGTCTTCTCCCCGACCCCTGAGCTCGGATGACGCGTGAAACCGCGGACGTGCATCTCGTAAATGATGGTGCGTGAGGAGGGCTGGCTCAGAGGCTCATCTCCCTCCCAGTCGTATGCGTCTGGATCCACGACAACACTCTTCATCGCTATCGCGGCGTTGCCTTCTCGCTGCGCTGCCTCACGGCTGTAGTTCGCCGGAACAACCACGCCCCGACCGTAGGGATCGAGCAGGACCTTGCTTGAGTCGAAGCGTAGCCCTCTCGCATGGTCCAACGGCCCATCGACGCGGTAGCCGTAAATCTGTCCCGGGCGCATACTCGGGAGGAACACATGCCAGTAGTAGTAAGTGCGGTTGGTCACCGGATCCAGCCGAACCACGCGGGACGGCAGCGCATCAGCCGCTCCATCGAAGAGCAAGAGTTCCACGCCCGTGGCTGTCCGCGAGAAGAGACTGAAGTTGACCCCACCGTCAGCGACGCTGGCGCCCAGGGGGGCGCTTCGGCCGATGAGCTTGGTCCTGAGTTGTATGCTCACGTGCGTCTCGCTTCACTCCCGAGGACGAGTAACGTAGTTCCACAGGCCGATGATCGGTTCGTCGCGGTTGTTGTGCTCGAAGGCAAGTACGCCGACGCTGGCAGGCCGGCAAAAGAAAAAACGCCCGGCGCCCGGCGGCAGGCCGAGCCAGCGGGCCGCGATCATGCGGATGATATGGGCGCTGGAGAACGCCAGGACGTCCCCCTCGATGCCGCGTGCCCGGGCGATAAACCGGTCCGCCCGGGCGGCGACGTCTTTGGGCGATTCGCCGCCTGGACAGCCATCGCGAAACATTTCCCAGCCGGGCCGCTCCTTCAGGATCTGCCCGGTCAGCTTGCCCTCGTAGCTGCCGTAGTCCCACTCCACCAGGTCGGGATCGACCTCTGCGACCTCCCCGAAACCAGCGAGCGCGCACGTCTTCGCGGCACGCTGCAAGGGGCTGGTGAAAACGTGAGCAAAGGAAAAGCGCTGCAAGCGCTCGCCGAGATGGCGTGCGCGCTCCTCTCCGTGTTCGTTCAGCGGCAGGTCGGTTCTACCCGTTCGCTGGCGCGACTCGGTCCATGCCGTGTCGCCGTGACGTGCCAGGAACACCTTCGGCAAATCGGTTGACATCGGTTTCCTCGTTGGTGAGTAGTGAGTGGTGAGTGGTAAGCGATGCTCCTGCACCATCAACTATTGGACCACTCCCCACTCACCACTCTACCACTCACTAAACGTTGTCCCCCTCGGTGGAGGTGCCGCGCACGGCCGCCGGGCCTTTCTGGCCCCACTTCCAGGCGCTGATTGCCGGCATGTCGTCCCCATGCTGGTCAATGTACTGCTTGTGCTCGATCAGCTTCTCGTGGATCGCCTGCTTGAAGTAGGCAGCGCGCGCGCCCAGTTGCGGCAGCCGATCGATCACGTCCTCACAGAGATGGAACCGGTCCAGGTCGTTGAGCACTACCATGTCGAACGGCGTCGTGGTCGTGCCTTCTTCCTTGTAGCCGCGGACGTGTATGTTGTTGTGGTTCGTCCGCCGGTAGGTCAGGCGATGGATCAACCACGGGTAGCCGTGGAACGCGAAGACGACCGGCTTGTCCTTGGTGAACAGGGCGTCGAAGTCCAGATCGGAGAGGCCGTGTGGATGCTCGCTCGCCGGTTGCAGCTTCATCAGGTTCACAACGTTCACCACGCGGATTTTCAGCTCGGGCAGGTGCTGGCGGATCAACTGGACTGCCGCCAGCGTTTCCAGGGTCGGCACGTCGCCGCAGCAAGCCATGACCACGTCCGGCTCGCTGCCCTTGTCGTTGCTGGCCCACTCCCAGATGCCGAGGCCCTCGGTGCAATGCTTGACGGCCTGGTCCATGGTCAGCCACTGCGGCGCGGGTTGCTTGCCTGCCACGACCACGTTGACGTAGTTGCGGCTGCGCAAGCAGTGATCGGTCACGGACAAAAGTGTGTTGGCGTCGGGCGGCAAATAAATACGGATGACCTCCGCTTTCTTGTTGGCCACGTGGTCGATGAAACCAGGATCCTGGTGGCTGAAGCCGTTGTGGTCCTGCCGCCACACGTGAGAGCTGAGCAGGTAATTGAACGAAGCGATGGGCCGCCGCCAGGGGATGTGCTTGCACACCTTGAGCCACTTGGCGTGCTGGTTGAACATCGAGTCGATGATATGAATGAACGCCTCGTAGCAGGAGAAGAAGCCGTGCCGGCCCGTAAGCAGGTAGCCTTCGAGCCAGCCCTGGCACTGGTGTTCGCTGAGGACTTCCATCACGCGGCCGTCCGGACTGAGCTTGTCGTCATCCGGATAAATCTCGGCCATGTAGCAGCGGTTGGTCACCTCCAGCACATCTTGCCAGCGATTCGAGTTGTTCTCATCCGGGCTGAATATGCGGAAATTCTGGCTTTGCAGATTCTCCTTCATGACGTCGCGGAGAAACTTGCCCATGACCCGGCAAGCCTCGGCGGTCGTCGCCCCGGGACTGGGCACCTCGACGGCATACTTGCGGAAGTCCGGCATCTTCAAATCGCGGAGCAGCAAACCGCCATTGGCGTGCGGGTTGTCGCTCATGCGCCGGTGGCCCTTGGGCGCGAGGTCGGCCAGCTCGGGTTTCAAATGGCCGCCGGCGTCGAACAGTTCCTCCGGCTGGTAACTCTTCATCCATTTTTCGAGGATCTTGATGTGCTCGGGCTTGTCCATGTCCCCCATCGGCACCTGGTGGCTCCGCCAGTAGCCCTCGCATTTCTTCCCGTCAATCTCCGGCGGGCAGGTCCAACCCTTGGGCGTACGGAAGACGATCATCGGCCAGGCCGGCCGCTTCACAGCGCCGTTGGTGCGCGCGTCGGCCCAGATCTCCTTGATTTCCGCCAGCGCCAGGTCGAGGACCTTGGCCAGTTGCTGGTGAACCACCTCCGGCTCATGTCCCTCGACGAAGTAGGGCTTGTAGCCCATGCCCTCGAAGAACTTCTGCAGCTCCTCCTGGGGAATACGAGCGAGAAAGCAGGGGTTGGCGATCTTGTACCCATTCAGATGGAGGATCGGCAGCACGCAGCCGTCGCGGGCCGGGTTGAGGAACTTGTTGCCGTGCCAGCCGGTGGCCAGCGGTCCGGTCTCGGCTTCGCCGTCGCCGACGACGCAGGCGACGATCAGGTCCGGGTTGTCGAACGCGGCCCCGTACGCGTGGCTCAGGGCGTAGCCGAGTTCGCCGCCCTCGTGGATGCTGCCCGGCGTCTCCGGCGCGACGTGGCTGGGTATGCCGCCCGGGAAGCTGAACTGTTTAAACAGCTTCTTCATCCCTTCCGCGTCCTGACTGATGTTCGGATAAAATTCGCTGTACGTGCCTTCGAGGTAGGCGTGGGCCACCAGAGAAGGGCCGCCATGCCCCGGGCCGATGATGTAGATCATGTTGAGGTCATCGCGCTTGATGACCCGGTTCAGGTGAACGCAAAGCATGTTCAGGCCCGGCGACGTGCCCCAGTGACCGAGCAGCCGCGGCTTGATGTGCTCCCGCTTGAGCGGCTCTTTCAGCAGCGGGTTGTCGAGGAGGTAGATCTGGCCCACCGACAAGTAGTTAGAAGCTCGCCAGTAGGCGTCCATCTTGCGTAGCTCTTCCGCCGAGAGAGGACCCGCCGTCATGACCTTCATGCCCTCTCCGGTCTTCCGTTTCACATCCGTCGCGGTTGTCATTGGTCATTCCTCGTGTAAGTAGATAAACAGCTCGCTGGTTAATCCTGTACAGATGTCCGGCCACTGACGCAGCGAGCCCGCCCTTCAGCAGGCCGCGGCCGAATCCTCCGCATTAGCCTCGCGGTGTCGCGTAACGCGTAGAAGCAGGTTGATGTTGTTCCTCATGGTTGATCCCTGTCGCTTTTGTTTAGCTGGAAGGCCCGCGCCGGAATTCCAGTCCCGCATCATCGGCTGCCCCGCTGACCATCTTGAAGTGCAAAGTGTCCGGGTCCTTGGCCGTCAGCTCGGCGAGCAAGACGCCGCCAGTATCGGGCTCCATCGCCAGGACGTTGCCTTCCATCGCATAGACTCCCTTGACCTCCTCCTTGCGTGCACCCCGGGTGAATGCCCAGGTAAAGGTCCCATCCTTGCGGAGCGTCATGGAGTATTTTCCCGTGCCTTTGCCCGCTGCAGTCCAGCTCGCAACGATGCGATCCGAGGGAATGGCTTTGGGCGCGGCGCCCGCCGGCGCCTCGGCCGGTGGAATGTCGCCGGGAGAAAGCATGGTAAGCAGAGCGCCAGCAACCGGGTCCTTCGGCTGCAGCTCCGCGGTCCGGCGAAACTCGTTCAAGGCCTGATCTGTGTAGCCGCACGTCAGGTAATGGTACCCCAGCAGGAAGCGGAGCTCGGCGGCCTTGGGATTCTTATCGCGTGCGGTTTCCAGAGCGCGGAGCTGGGACGTGTAAACGTCGTTATTGGGATAGAGACCGCTCAGCGTCTTCCAGTCCCAGCTCGGGCCCACCTCCAGGACCGGGTGGATAGTCGCGGCCGCCTCCGCGTAGCGTTGCAAAGCGAAGAGCACCAGCGCGCGAAATTCGTGCAGCACTGCGTCGCGCGGCATCTGGGCGACGGCCGCATCCGTGA
>DASZFN010001056.1:0-14328 GCA_035939715.1 Gemmataceae bacterium
GGCCGCGCGTGTCGTGGGAAGCAAGAAGTATCATCTGGAAAGCGAGTTGGCCAAGCTTCTCGAAGATGATGAGAAGCCGGTCTGGCAGGACGCGCACGAGTCGCTCGTCAAGCTCGCCAAAGGCAAGGACTTCGGACCCAAGCGCGATGCGGACCGGGCGGAGCGGAAGGAAGCAGCCGAAAAATGGCGTGCCTGGCTCGATCGACAGAGCGGCCGATGACATGCGTGCTCCACGTTTCGCCACATTCCTCTGCCTTGCCGTCATGGCCGGCATACTGCTGGCCTGGTATGGAGGGCATACTCCCCCCGCATCCAAGGAGATTGTCATTTCAGGGATGGTTCGCGACGAGCGCGGAGCCGTAGCGGGCGCCCGAGTTCGGATGCAGCGGACTCCGGACAACACTTTGACGGACGCGCAGGGACGATTCCAGCTAACCGCGACAGCTCAGCCGGATTCCCGAATCACCGCATGGAAAGAGGGCTATTTCATCGGCGGCACCCCAGCCGACGCTGCGCCGCTGATCATTCACCTGCGGCCGCTGCCGCCGAACGACTGTGCGGACTATGCCTGGGTCTCGTCTGATCCGGACGCCACAAGGCCGCTCAATTGCGGCAACTGTCACGAAGAAATTCACCGTGAGTGGTCCGCCAGCGGTCATGCACGCTCGGTAAGCAACCGCCATTTCGTGAATTTGTACGAGGGCAGCGATTGGCAGGGTCACGGCAATGCCGGTTGGAGCCTGCTTGCCGAGCACCCGGATGGCTCCGGCGTGTGTACCTCCTGTCATGCGCCTGGCCTGGGCTTTGACGACCCAGCCTATTACGATTTGCGCAAAGCGGCGGGTGTGGCCCGGCAAGGCGTGCATTGTGATTACTGTCACAAGATCGCCGACGTCGAAAAGGTGCAATTCGGCCTGACGCACGGCCGCTTCGCCTTGAAGCTGCTGCGACCCGAAAAAGGACAGCTCGCGTTCGGTCCCCTGGATGATGTGGATCGCGGCGAGGACGCCTATGTGCCCATTTATCGCGACAGCCGTTATTGCGCCTCCTGTCATGAAGGGATTGTCTTCGGCGTACCGGTTTACAGCACCTATTCGGAATGGCTCGAAAGCCCCGCGGCCAGACAGGGCAAACAGTGCCAGACCTGCCACATGGCGGCGACCGGAACTTTGTCAAACGTGGCCCGCGGTCATGGCGGCCTATCACGAGATCCACAATCGCTGGGCAATCATCGCTTCTTCGCCGGCAGCCGGCTCGAAATGTTGCAACGTTGTTTGAAGATCGCCATTCGAGGGGAGGCTAACTCAAACATCACTTCGGTAAGTGTGGCGATTACTCCGGAGGACGTCGGCCATCGTGTGCCCACCGGTTTCGTGGATCGGCACCTGTTGCTTGTCGTTGAAGCTTTATCAAAAAATGGCGACCGTCTGTCGCCCCTCGGCAAGACACCTTTACTCCCCCAACTTGCCGGCAAAGGGTTAAGCGGGATCCCAGGCTTCGTTTATGCCAAGCAAACGAGCGATGTCGATGGCCGGTCTCCGGTGCCGTTCTGGCGCGCCAGGCCCGAAGTGCGGGACACGCGCCTCGCACCCGGGATCGTGGCGCAGACTTCCTACCAGTTTTCCAGCGGCGCCGATCATCTCCGCGTCCGCTTGCTCTATCGCCGATTCTGGCAAGAGGTGGCCGAAACGAAACGCTGGCCGGACAACGAGGCTGTCGTGCTTGATAAGACGTTTCCTCTTTCGCCTGGCAAGCCCCTCGAATGGTCGAGGTAAGTTTGAAGTGCCGTGTCGAGCCACCGTCATCCCAACTTTCTGCGCCCTAGCCGTTACTGCCCATTTATCCGTCTCTTCCCATCAATCCGCTAAAGTCAACGTCTGTCGATTCCGATACTTCCCAATAAGCTAGAGCCGATCCTGGCTCAAGGCGGGGCTGCATTGAGGCAGGGAGCTTGGGTTGGATGGGGGAATGGGCCAACCCGCCTCAAACAGCAGGAAGAACCAGCGGGGGTGGGAGCGCATCGGCTCCCAGCAGGAAGGGGAGTGCGGGATGGGTAGGGCGCGGAACTTGGTGCTGACGGCGGGGGCCATCCTGGCATTAACCGGCGGCGGATGCTACAACATCGGCTTTGTGACGCCGATCCCGATTCCGGCGTGGGTCAGCGAGCGCATGGAAGAGAAATACTGCTACAAGAATGACGAGCGCACGCCCATCATGCCGCCGATTCGCGAAGGCTTCCCGCCGCCGCTGTGCGAGGATCCGCCCGCTGAAGCCGAGGTCCTGCGCAAGATGCCGCGCATCGTCCGCGGCGTGCCCTATGTCTATGAAGAATTCCGTGACAATATCCAGATCGTCACCGAGCGGATCAAGGACCAGATCGATCCGGCCCGCTTCTATCCGCTCATCGGCCCGGCGCAGCTCCATCACTGCCACTGGAAGTGCACCATCTACTACGTCGAGACCAGAGAATCGGGCTATCCGTTCCCGTTCCAGTGCAAAAACCAACGCGTCGAGGTCATCTACATCGACAAGGACCACCTGCATCTGGTGCCCGGCAACAATGTCCAGATGCAGCAGACCTTCCAACGCGAAACGACTGGTTACTAAACAGCCTGAGCGAACTGGCTGTCGAATCTACCAAGCGGGGGGGAGGGAAGGGGACCAGGGGCAGGCAGAAGAGTCAATCTTCACCGGCCTCTGGTCTCTTGCTGTTTAGAGAGGCCTGGAAGACCCATGATGAACCAAGCATGCTATTTCTGGAAACGCGCAAGCTGGAGCCTGGCAGCGGCCTGCCCTTTTGTACTGGGAATGCAGGCCCGCGCCCAATCGCCTTATAGTCCGATCGACGTCAAGAAACCGGTTGTCAGGCACGTGCAAGCGGGCGCAAGCAGTGGATCCCTGCGCGAAGAGCAGCGCAATCGTGACCTGGAGATCAAGACACAGCTCGCCTGGCTGGCAAATCCGGGGACCTTTCCCTACGCGCTCAAAGCCCAGGTGAAGGGCTCGAGCATGGAAGTGTCCGGTACTCTGCCCACGGCAAGCTTGCACGCGGAAGCGGTGCGCATTGCGCGCGACGAATGCGGCCTGCCGGTCAAGGATAATATTGCAACCAATGCCCACGCCACAGTGCCTCCCACCAGCAAGCCCGCCCAGGTGCTGAGCCGGGACATCAACAACACCCTGGCAGAGGCAATGCCCAGGCTCTTCGATGGCATGACCATCAGCGTCTGGATGCGCGGACAGGTTGTCCTCAAAGGCACAGTGACGACGCTTGAAGACAAGCTGGCTGCCAGCCGCTGCCTGCAAGGTGTCGCGGGCTGCAGTTGTGTGGTCAATCAGCTTCAGGTGAAACGGCCCGTGACGGCAAAGACAATGCCCTGGGCGCAGAACGGGGCCGGCATGAGCACGACCGCGACAGTCGGGTCCAATGTCAAGGTGGAGCAGGTCCAGATACTGGCCCCGCAGTCGCTTCGGCTGGAGACCCCCGTGCAGAGTCCGGCGCCGCCAGCTCCGCCGCAGCAGGCCGTGGTGCAAAGAGCTTCCTATGTGACGAAGGCGCCGGCCGCGCAAGCAAAGTTTGCCGAAGCCAGCCCTGTTGTCACGGCAACCCCGTTTGGCCATCGCGACCCCGCGCTCCGCAATGATACTCGCCCGGTCACCAGAGCGGATGCCACACCAGCAGTCGAGAAGGGCTCTTCATCGCCTTTGACCTTCCATCCGACAAAATGGAGACGACTCGACACAGACCGCACGATGGTGACGCCCAAGCCCTCTACCTCGCCTTACACCAGCCAGCCAAGCGTCCCCGTGGCCGCTCAAACAAAGATCGAGGCACGGGAAATTCCGAACGTCACTCCGGATGTGCGGCAGGCCGCCGCCACCATGCCGCTTCCCGACAAGGCCGCCGTGGTCAAGGAACATGAGGCGCAGATGAGCGACGGCATTATCTTCTTCGATGATACGGAGAAGCCGGGACAACCGAAAAAAGACAAGTAACCTCACAGAGGTCCCGCCACTCTTGACCGGAATAGTCGTCTTTCGCTCCGCGAAAGACCGTCCTTTCGCGGAGCGAAAGGAGACACTTATCGCCTAACGGTCTTGACAGCGCTTGCGCATTTTGCGATCTATTTGCCCCTCTCCTGTGCCGTCTGGAGGATGGGCAAAGGTAATGGAAGGCCGCCATTTCTGTCTTCAATCGCTAATTCTGATCACCGTCGCCGGCCTGTTGTTCTTCGCCAGGATCGACTGCGCCTTGCAGGAACCGGAGGAACCGCGTTACGCGGAGATCCCGCGGCAGATGCTTGACAGCGGCAACTTCACCATCCCCTACTACTACGGCCTGCCTTATTATGATAAGCCGCCCCTTCTCTACTGGCTGGTCATGGGCTGTTACGCCCTTTTCGGCGTGCACGACTGGGCCGCGAAACTGGTGCCCAGCAGCGCCGGGTTCTTGACCGTGCTGATCGCCTACTTATGGGGAAGAAAAGTTGCCGGGCAGCGCGCCGGCTTTGCCGGGGCGATGATGCTGTGCCTTTCCGGGCGCTTCGTCTACCTGGGACGGCTGCTCACCATGAACAGCTTGTTGTGCCTGTGCGTGGTCGCCACGCTGACCGCGGGCCATCTGGCAGTTCGAGGCCCGCGCCTGCAGTGGCGCTGGTGGTGCGTTTCCGCGCTGGCGTGCGCGCTCGGCCTGCTGAGCAAGGGGCCGGTCGCCTTGATCCTGGCCCTGGCGCCTTTGCTCGCTTTCCAGGTTCTTGAGCGGGGCGCGATCAGGCCACGGCTGCTTCCCTGGATGGGCTATGTCGCGCTGAGCATCGGCCCGGCCTTTCCCTGGTACCTACAACTGGCGCGGGCCGAGCAGGGCTTCCTGGGTTATTTCTTCGTGAAACATAATCTGCTCCGTTACCTGTCGCCGTTCGATCATGTCAAACCGGTTTGGTTTTACTTCCCTGAGGTTTGTCTGGGCATGCTGCCCTGGTCGCTTCTCCCTGTGCCGCTGGTGAAGCAAGGGTTCAGACGCATGCTACCGTCAACGGAGCCGTGGCCGGCAGGGCTGCGTTTTTCCCTGCTCGCTTTTGTATGGTGCGTTGTGTTCTTCTCGTTGTCGGGTTCAAAACGTGCGGGGTACATTTTGCCGGCCATGCCGTTTCTGGCCATGGCTTTGGGAAACTATCTGGATTGGGCGCTGCGTCGGGCCGGCAACCTTGAGACTTACCGAAGCAAGGCCGCCGCCGGGTGGGCCTGGTGCAGCGCGACGACGGCCGCTTTGTTGCTGGCTGCGGTGCTGGTCTTCCTGCCCGGCTACGCACGCAGGTTTTCCATGCGCGGTCAGCTCGAGTCCGCCGCAGAGGCCTCACGCGCTCATCACGGTTTGGTGGTGTGTTACCCGCGCAGATGGGATTCTGTGAGCTTTTATCTGCAGCGCACCGACATGCGCATTTACACGCGAGCTGAGGAACAAAGACTGCTTAATGATCTGGAAACGAGCCCGCGAACCATGGCATTCATCAAATCAGACCGGTTTCTTCCGGAGTTTCTCCAGGCCTTGCCTGCCTCCCTGGAATTCGTGCCGCTGGGCCGCCCTGGACAGGTGGCGGTCGGCTGGGTGCAGCGCCGTCCGGGGACAGTTCCTCCGCAGTTGGCAAGACCGGTCGATCAGGCGCCGCCGATGGAGGTTCAGTTCTTGCTGAAATGAAATTTCTGGGCGCTCTCCTTGCTGAGCGGATCACGGACGAATTTCTTGTGGCAGTCGGGACAGAGGTCGTAGCGGAAGTTTTTGTAGGCCGGCTCGGCGAGATCGGGATCTTCCTGAGCATTGTCCTCCATCTCGCGGAGCAGTTGGCTGACGGCTTCCATGTGGTCGTCATCGAGATCGGCTTCGGTAATCTTGGCGGGGTCGTGCGCAGCGAAGACCTCTACCTTGACCACAAAGCGCTGGTCCTGTCCGGGGCAGAGTTCCTTACCGCAAAGATCACAGGTGACGTGTAGCATGAACGCGTGACCCTCCTTCCCGGGGCCGAGGGTGACTTCAGACGAGCAGCCCGGGCCTCCCGAAATTCCTGAAATCGGCGCTGCCGCCGACTTGCGAGCAGGAATCCCCTCCTATCCATCCGTCGCAGGTTTCACGGTTCCTGTCAAGCTGAATCTAGGAAAAGTGCGCTTTTTGCCGAGAACAACGGGAAGGGGGAAAGTGCCGCAAGCATGACGGCGGAACCCCTTGTATAGCAGTCAATTCCCCGCTTACTTGAGAAGCGCCTCAAGATGCCTTAGGATAGTCTAACTTCGATTCGCGGCCGCAGCCGGCGAAGTATCCGTGGGAACTGTTGGCAGGGGAAGCAAGCATGCTCGGGCCGGTGCTAGCCCAGGAATTGCTGCTCGGCAGCCGGCGCAGCCGCCAGCATTTATTCCGCAGGATCTACACCGGCTGGCTGGCGGCTCAGCTGCTGTTCTTCTATTTCCTCTACCTGGTCAATGCCAACGTGATCGGCAGCCGCATCTTCGGCGGCGCGATCAATCCGTACGCGGCGTCCGATTTTGCGACCTCTTTTGTCGGCAAATTGGTTTATCAGCAGTTGCTGCTGCTGTTGCTGGCGACGCCGGCATTTACCGCGGGCGCCATCACGGATGAGAAGGCCAGCGGCACCTTGCAGTATCTGCTCGCCGCCGACCTCACATCCTGGGAGATTGTGCTAGGCAAGCTGCTCGGCCGGACCGCCCAGGTGGCGGTGCTGGCCCTGGCGGCATTACCCCTTCTTTGTTTCATCGGCATATTCGGCGGGCTGAATCTCATCCTGGTAATCGCGCTCCTTGCCGTGAGCGTGGCGCCGATGTTCGCGCTCGGAGCCGCCAGCCTGCTGGCCTCGGTGTGGAGCAGACAAACGCGCGACGCGGTTCTGGGCGTCTATTTCGTCGGCGCCCTCGCCTACCTGGTTCTCTGGTGCCTGGGCTGGCTGGCGCCGTTCGATCCGCTATACGTCCTGGAGCCCGCCTGGGGAGAAAACCCGGATGTCAAGAGCCTGGCCGGGCGACTGCTCATATCGGTGCTGGCCTGGGGAAGCATCGGCGCGCTCTGCCTGGGGCTGGCGACCTGGCGGTTGCGCGGCGTGTATCTCAAACAGCTGGAAGGCGAGGGGCGGCCCAAGAAGTTGCGCTGGTGGCGTGCGCGGCGCGGCGCCATCTCTGATGAGCCGGTGCGCTGGAAGGAGCGTCACGTGGAAGGAGTGGCACCCCTGGCGGTGTTGCGGCGCGTGCCGCGCTGGGTTGGACTGGCCTTTGTTTTCGTAGCGACCTCCCTGGCGTCGCTGACCATCATTGTCGCCAATCTTCAGGGAAGCGCTGGCGTCTCCGAGGCCCTGGCTCTCATCATCAACCTCAAGTTTTCGCAACTTTCTGTGCCGCCAGGCGCTCTTAGCGACTATTTTGTGTGGCAGAGCCTGGTGGCGCTTTTCCTGGCGACCCTGGTGGTGGGCGTGCGCTGCTCGGGCGCGGTCACCGGGGAACGCGAGCGGCAGACCTGGGAGGCGCTGCTCATGACGCCGTTGCCGTCACCGCAATTGATCCGCGGCAAACTACGCGGCATCATCGGCGCCAGTTATCCTTACCTGCTCGCCTACGCCGTGCCGGCGTTATTTTTCTCCATCTGGGGAAGTTTGCTGCAGGCGAGTCCGGCGCCCTTCCTGTGGACGCTGTTGCTGCTCGGCGTCACCTGGCTGGCCATGGCTTTCGTGGGCGCCGCCGGGCTGTGGTGTTCGGTGCGCTCGAAGAGTTCCTGGCGCAGCCTGCTAGGCACCGTGCTGATCGGCTATGTCGGCGGCTTCATGCTTTACGGCGTCGCGCTGCCCGTGGCTGGTATCGTGTACGGAGTCGTTTATCTGACGCTGCTGCTGGTTGATCTAGCCATGGGGCACAATCCCAATACCGGCCTGGCATCCCTCTTCAGCAGGGCCGGCGGTGCCTATGTCGTTGCCACCTGTCTGGCCTTGATCGGCGGTTTCTTGCTGGCGATCAAACTTTTTCTGGTGACGGCCCAGCAGTACGTTGCCCTCCGTGAACGGGTCCGCCACTGGAAGGAAGAGCCGCGGATCTATACTCGCCGCCGCCCCCGCCGTCAGCCGCTGGCTAGCGACAATCCAAAGTAAGGCCCCGCGCTCGGGCCACGTTTGATAATCGAGGCAATCTACGTGCGGCTCCTCCTTCTACAGCGACAAGGCTAAGCCGATCTCCGCGATTGGGTAACTTTCCTCCCACAAGATTACAAACAATGTCCCCGAAATGGGGTAAGAATTTCAAATGGAATAGAGTGCGCTCGAAGCGGAATTTGGTTCCGAGTTTGTAAATCACTGAATTTCCAATGACTTGCGCATCGATCGTGCGCATGCCATGGTTTTGGCACGGGGAATGCAACTAACCCAGCGTCCCCTTGAGGCCACAACCAATGCAGGAAGGAAGGGTGTGGTCATGAGCCAACGGGAAATGAACTTGCTCTGGCTCAAGGACACGCTGGAGCACTTGAGGGGATGTCAGGAGCAACTGCAGTGGGCGGAGGATGATGGCGCCGTCCATTTACTAACCGAAACCATGCTGCGTGACCTGGATTGTTGCCGCCGGATTTGTGAGAGGCTGCACCGGCGTTCGGCAATGCAGCACGCGCTGTAGGAGCAACTTCTTTTATATCCCCAAGGGCCGCTTCCCCCGGCGGCTCCCCTTCCGCGACCCAACTCCCCGTATCCCGCCGACAAGGCCGGCAACGCGTGACGCGTCGCCGGCCTCTTTTCTTTGGTCATTGGTCATTCGTCATTGGCCTTGAGGCCAATGACGAATGACCAATGACGAATGACCGTTCCGTGTGGAAATGCGACCCTATCTTGCCCACTCCGTACCCCTGTTACGTCGGTTACGACGCGCACAAGGTCGGGCCAGGTAAGGCGAGTAATTCGGGGGGACGGTGATTGCGGCGGGAAATTCAGACCGATACAGACCCCTGGACGGGCTAAGGCGTTCGTCGCCAGTCAAAGGGGGATTGCCCACCAGGCAGACTGGCCCGGCCAACAAGAGTTCTAGAACGGTCCCGCCTGAAGGCCTGCGGAGGGCCACCGCCGCCATACGCGCGGCGGATCGCAAATACGGAAAGCCGGACCAAAGGTTGACGATCAACAGTTGGCCCTTGTGCCGATGAGGAGGCGAAATCATGAGGATGCGCTTGGGGGCGCCGCTGCTGGCCGCATTGGTCGGGCTGCTCGGGGCTGTCCAGCTCGCTACCGCGGGCAACTGCGGTTGCGCCAGGTATTCCAGCTCGACCCAGCCCTGTTGCGACGCCCAGACTGACTTCAGTTCCTGCCAGCAACAATGCCGCACCAGCTACAAGCTGGTGTTCGACTCGGTCCTGGAAAAACGCTGGCACACCTGCTACCAGACCGTCAAGGAAACGGTCAATAAAAACGTCTGCAAGACTTGCTACCGCGAAGAGTGCAAGACTTGCTACAAGCCGTGCTACGAAACCTGCTACAAGGAAGTGCAAGAGCAGTGCTGCCGGCCGGTGCGCGAAACCTGCTGGAAAGAATGCCACTACACCGTGTGCAAGCCCTGCTACCAGACGGTCATGAAGGAAGTCTGCCAGACCTGCAACAAGCCGGTCTATGAGACCTGCTACAAGGAATGCCACTACAAGGTCTGCCGCCAGGTTCCCGAGACCTGCTGGAAAGAAGTGTGCACCACCGTGTGCAAGCCGGTCTATGAACAGCACTGCGAAAAGCACTGCGGCCAGATCAAGAAGCAGATCTGCCAGCAATGCGTCAAGGAGTGCTGCTACACCGTGTGCAAGCCGGTCCAGGAGACTTGCTACAAGGAAGTCTGCCAGACCATTTGCAAGCCGGTCACCGAGTGCGTCATGAAGGAAGTGTGCTGCACGACCTACAAGAACGTCACGGAGACCTGCTATCGCGACTGCAAGAAGACTGTTTGCAAGCAGGTGACGACCTGCAAACAGGTCAAGGAAAAGTGCGGCGAATGGGTCTGCGAGACCTATTGCAAGAAAGGCCGCAAGCACATCCGCCTGGAGAAGGAAGGCGGCGAATGCTGCTTCGATCCGTGCACCTGCCAGACGCATTACAGCCGCACGCGCTGGCACCTGACCTGCTGCCAGGAGCCGGACCAGCAATGCACCCGCAAGGTGTACAAATGCCACACCGTCTGCAAGACCGTGCCGTGCACGCAAAATGTCAAGGAATGCGTCATCGAAAAGGTGCCGTACACGGTATGCAAGAAGGTCCCCGTTACGGAGCGCAAGCAGGTTCCCTGCCAGGTGACCCGCATGGTCAAGGAGAACTGCGTCAAGAAGGTGCCGTACACGGTGTGCCGCGTCGAGCGGGAAGTCTGCAAGAAGATGGTGCCGTACACGGTGACCCGCACCGTCTGTGGCGCTTACTGTGACATCACGGGCAAGGGCTACGAAACCGAAGGCCCCGGCCGTGAGTTCAAGGAAGGCTGCCAGTTTGAAACGGAGCACTGCTACACCACTTGCCGCATGGTCAAGGAGAACTGCGTCAAGAAAGTGCCGTACACGGTGTGCCGTACGATTACCGAGGACTGCGTCAAGAAGGTGCCCTACACCGTCTGCCACATGGTCCCGGTGACCGTGAAGAAGTGCGTGCCGTGCACGACCTGCACCATGGTGCAGCAAGACTGCGTCAAGAAGGTGCCGTATACGGTCTGCCGCATGGAGACCCATACGGTCTGCAAGAAAGTCCCCTACACGGTGTGCAAGATGGTGCCCTACACCACGAAGGTGAAGGTCCCCTATACCGTGAACGAGTGCGTGCCGGTGACGGTCTGCAAGCGCGTCAAGGTGTGCACGCCTGAGGAAGTTTGCGTCCGCCGTCTCCGCCTGGAAAAGTGTGAGCGTCCGGTAAACAACGCCTGCGAATGCGGCGGTGGATTCCGGAGCTTCTGGGAACGGCTGTGCAGCAAACGCCTCTGCTGCGACACCGGTTGCGACAGCGGCGCGCATGGCTGCAAATGATTGAAGGCCCCCCGCACCATCGGGGTCGGCGCCCAGCCGACCCCGATTTTTTTTTTGTAGTCACCCATCGACAATGCCCCACTCCGCCGGCTGATAGTTCTCGGCGCTGAGCCACCAGCCTTGCATGTCGGCCGACTCCTTCTCCAGCGAGATGATGAAGTGAATGACTCCCTCCCAATAATTGGCAGCGAGATCCGTGCGGCTCGGAATCGGCAGGCTGTTGGGGTGGGAATGATACACGGCGAGGAATTCCGTAGCGTTTCGACGCGCGTCGACGGAAGCGCGCAGCAAGCTATCTGCCTCTGATTCGTAGCGCGTTGGACTGGCCAGGGCGTTGACAAGCGGATAACGGACCAGCACGCGGGCGATCCCTTCTGCCTCGGCGCGGCCCGCCAGTAGACCACAGCATTCGTTAGGCAGCTCCGCTTTCGCCTGGGCGATCATCTCGTCATAGATCTGGCGTGGCAGCAGCAAGCGAAATGGCATTGACAAGATAGGGAAACCCTCCGATGCTTAAGGGCTCCCGCCAGCGGAGGGCGGAAGCCTTCAGTACGGATTATGCAGCTTATGATCTTGGAAGCGGCACTGGCAAAGCGGCCCACGCGGCCGCCTTTTTTGTCCGTTTAGCGAGACCGGGAATGCCTCGGGATAAAGTCATCCTCGCCTACAGCGGCGGGCTCGATACCTCTGTCATGGTGCCGTGGATCGGCGAGAAATACAACCTCGATGTCGTCGCCTTTACGGTCGATCTGGGCCAGGGCGAGGATATCGAGAAGATTCGGCAGAAGGCCCTCAAGACCGGCGCCGTCGAGGCCATCGCCCTGGATGCGAAGAACCTGTTTGTCGATTACTTTGTTTTTCCCGCCTTGATGGCGGGTGCAATCTACGAAGGCAAATACCCGCTGGCGACCGCCCTGGGCCGGCCGCTCATCGCCAAGCTCATGGTCGACGCGGCCAAGGAGCATCAGGCCAAGGCTGTGGCGCATGGCTGCACCGGCAAAGGCAATGACCAGGTGCGCTTCGACGTAACCTTTCAAACGCTGGCGCCGCATTTGAAGATCATCGCTCCTGTCCGTGAGTGGCGGATGACCCGGGATGAAGAAATCATGTATGCCCAAAAGCACGATATCCCCGTCGAAGCCACCAAGGAGAGCCCCTATAGCGTCGACCTCAACCTGTGGGGCAGGAGTTGCGAGGCGGGCGTCCTCGAGGACCCCTGGGATGAACCGCCCGAGGAAGCCTACGCCTGGACTGTTGATCCGGGCAAGGCGCCCAATACCGCCGAGTATGTCGAAATTGAGTTCGAGCGCGGCATTCCAGTGGCATTGGATGGGGAACGCACCGATGGCGTCCGCCTGATCGAACGGCTCAATGAGCTGGGCGGCAAACATGGCGTCGGCCGCATCGATCATGTGGAGAATCGCCTGGTCGGCATCAAGTCGCGTGAGTTGTACGAGGCGCCGGCCGGCGTGATCCTTCACAGCGCCCATAATGAGCTGGAGACCCTGGTCCTCAGCAAACCCGCGCAGCGTTTCAAGACTTTCGTGGCGCAAGAATATGCGGATATAATCTATAATGGATTGTGGTTCAGCGCCTTTCAGCAGGATCTCCTGGCCTTCGTGGCCAGCAATCAGCGCTATGTCAGCGGCCTGGTGCGGGTCAAGCTCTTTAAAGGCAAGGCCACCATCGTCGGCAGACGCAGTGAGCACAGTCTTTACAGCAAGAAGCTGGCCACTTACGAGACCGGCGATCAGTTCGATCACGACGCTGCCAAGGGGTTTATCAAGCTGTGGGGACTTAGCCAGCAGACGCAGGCGCAACAGCAGTTGCTTAAGGGCGGCAAGGGATTTGACATGCCGAACTTGCTGGGACCGCAGGCCAGGCCGGAAAAGCGGAAGGATGAGGAACGATGAGCAATGAAATGATGGATCTGGAAGAGCTGGCCAGCTACCTGCACCGGGATGTGCGCGAGGTGAACAAACTGGCCAGCCGCGGCCACCTGCCGGGACAAAAAGTCGCCGGCCAGTGGCGGTTTGCGCGCGCCGAGATCAATCACTGGCTCGAAACGCAGATGTCGGATTATACCGAGCAGCAACTTTCGGCGCTCGATCATGGGACCGTGCCGAGCACCGAGCAGGAAGCCCTGATCTCGACCTTGCTGTCGGAAGCCACGATTGCCGTTCCCCTGGCCGCCGGCACGCGGGCTTCGGTTCTCAAGGAGCTGGTCAACCTGGCGGAGAATACCTGGCAAGTCTACGACCCGGAGGCGATTCACGAGGCCATTCGCCAGCGCGAGGAGATGGCAAGCACCGCCCTCGATACCGGCGTCGCCATCCCTCATCCCCACCGCCCCCTGCCCGCCGCGCTGGGAGAAGCGGTCATGGCCTATGGGCGGACGGCTTCGGGAGTCCCGTTCGGCGCGCCGGGCGGCGGCTTGACGGATATCTTCTTCCTCGTCTGCTGCCGTGATGACCGCACCCACATGAAGGTGCTCGCACGCCTGTCGCGGCTGCTCCTGCGGCCGGGGTTTGTGGAGTCCTTGCGGAATGCAGAGACCGCGACGGAAACGTGGCAGGCGATCGCGGCAGCCGAGCTTGAACTTCTGGAAAGCCCAAGCAATTAAGATTCCAGGCAATCCCCGCTTCGGCCTGCGGTCGATATCGAGCAAGACCTATGCTGGTAAAGCCAGGGACAAGCGTCTCCCTGAAAGACTACGATCCTGAGGATACGGGCCCTTATCGCTCGAAGGACGAGGCGCAGAAAACGCTAGACAAGCGGCACGACGAACTCATCGAACTGCAAAACCTGCTTTACGCCGACGGCCGATATGCAGTCCTGGTGGTGCTCCAGGGCATGGACACATCCGGCAAGGACGGCACCATTCGCCATGTCATGGCGGGGCTAAGTCCGCAAGGAGTGCTCGTTCATTCCTTCAAGGCGCCGAGTGACGAGGAACGGGCACACGATTTTCTCTGGCGCGTCCACAAGGCCGTGCCTCCCTACTGCTACATGGGCATCTTCAATCGCTCCCATTACGAAGATGTGCTGGTCGTGCGCGTCCACGAACTGGCGCCCAAAAACGTTTGGAAGCCTCGCTATGAGCAGATCAATGACTTCGAGCGCTTGCTCGTCAAGAACAAGGTCGTGCTCCTGAAGTTCTTCCTGCACATTAGCAAGGAAGAGCAGAAGAAGCGGCTGGAGCAGCGGCTGAAGGACCCGACGCGTTACTGGAAGTTCTCGCCCAAGGACATCGAGGAACGGAAATACTGGCGGGACTATCAAAAGGCATACGAAAACGCCCTGTCGCGCTG
>DASZFN010001057.1:0-7288 GCA_035939715.1 Gemmataceae bacterium
CGTAATCTGGTTGTAATCGGGCAAATATCCCGGCCGGCTGGCGGCTTGCTGGCGCGGCAGATCGGACGGACCGATAGCTCCGGCCGCATGTCCTTCCCATTGGTGTTCCTCAATGCTCTTCAAAATCCGCGTCGCCAGCGCCATGGCATCGCGGCCGTCTTCCCCTGTCACGCGCGGTTGACGGCCTTCCTGCACGCAGCGCACGAAGTCCTTCAGCTCGCCGGTGAGTTGATCCGCGTTGGGATTGCAATCCAAAGCCAGCACTTCCAGATGCCGGCCGAAGAGCTCATCTTTCAACATGGCCCGTGAGGCAGGGGCCAGCGTCCGGGGGTCCAGACCATACCTGCGCACCTGCTCGGAAGGTTGAACGAACGTGAGATGGCGCTTGGCAAAGTCCAACCGCGCGAATCCCTCCGGACCCCAGATCTGCATGCAGCGATGTGCGGCATAGCTCGCCCGGCTCGCCGTCAAATTGGCGACGCAACCATTGGCGAAGCTCAACCGTGCATTGGCGACATCCTCACAGCCGCCGAAGATGGACACGCCCAGCGCGTCAACCGACCGCACCGGCGACCGCACCAGGGCAACCAGCACATCCAGGTCATGAATCATCAGGTCCAGCACGACGCCGATATCGGTGGAGCGCCCGGTAAACGTGCCCAGGCGTTCGCCCTGCACGAACTTGGGTTGCAGGGCGTGCTCCTGTAGCCTTTCCAGCGCCGGATTGAAGCGTTCGATGTGGCCGACCTGGATGAGCGCGCGATGGCGCTGTCCCAGCTCGACCAGGCTCTCGGCTTCTTCGAGCGTTGCAGCCAGGGGTTTTTCCACAAGGACCGGGATGCCGCAGCGAAGGAACTCCGCGGCGACCGCATGATGAGCCGTGGTGGGCACGGCGATGACGGCCGCATCGGCCAGGTGCAGAAAGGCTCGGTAGTTGGCAAACGCCCGGCAACCTAGACGGCGGGCCACGGTCTGACTTTGCTCGACATTCACGTCGGCCACGCCGACGAGCTCGACGTCGGGCAAGTCCGCCAGAATGCGCGCGTGCTCCTTGCCCAGGTGTCCCACGCCCACGACCGCCACGCGCAGACGCGACATGCTTCCTCGATTCCGCCGCTCAGGCCGCCTGCCGGCCCGGGTCGCGGCTATCAGCCAGGCGTTCCTTCAGTTTTCGCACCAGTTCAATATTCAGCGGATGGCCGGAGCGGTAAGCGACCAGGTGGCCGTACAGGTCGCGGCCCAGCAAGGACAGGTCGCCGATGATGTCCAGAATCTTATGCCGCGCCGGCTCGTCGGCGAAACGGAGGCGATTGTCGATGGGCCCGCGCCGGCCAAAGACGAGCAGATCCGCGGCGGTCGTCCTGGCGCCGAGCCCCTGGCGTCTCAGCTCCTCCGCCTCGCTCTCCAGGATGAACGTGCGCGAGGACGCCACGTCGTTCAAGAAATTCTGCGGCGTCACCCGCTGCGTGCAAAGCTGGCGCGCGATCGGCGAATGCAAGCCGTAGTCAAGGGCGTAGCTAACTTTCAATTCATCCTTGGCTCCTGGATGCAGGGCCAGCGTGGCCCCATTCTGGCTGACGATGACGGGGGCATCGACCTGGCACACCGCCCGCCGCGCCGGCTGCAGCACGGCGCCAGCCTGGCGCAGGGCCTCGACAAAGCGCAGGGCCGACCCGTCCAGGCCGGGCGGCTCGGGCGCGTTCAGCTCCACGTAGCAATTATCGATGCGCATGCCGGCCAGGGCGGCCAGGACATGTTCGACGAGCGCCACCTGCGCCGGCGGCGTGCCCAGCGTGGTCCGCCGCTGCGTCCCGGTGACCTGCTCGATGCGGGCTGGGATCTGCACCGGCGGTTTCAAATCGCTGCGCACGAAGACGACCCCGGTGGACGGCGGGGCCGGGTGAAAGCACAGCTCGACGGCAGCGCCGGTGAGAAAGCCAACGCCGCTCAACGCCGCCGGCCGGGCGATGGTTCGCTGATAGCGGTAGGTGTTTCTGGTCACGTCGGGTGTCTTCCTTGACAGGCAAAGCCGCACAAGCGAAACGGGCCGGCCGCGCAGGTGCGCCTGGCCGGCCCGGCAGTTCGGCGTTAATGTCCGTTCGGGTTGCCCTGCACGCCCATCTGCTGCTGGAGCATGGCGGCTACCTGGTTGGTAATGTCCATGTCCGGATCGACATACAGGGGAACGCAGGGCTGCGTTTGCAGCTTGCGCATGACGTTCATGGGGTGGTAGACTTCTGAGGGCGTGACCGCGTCGGCGTATTCCAGGACCAGGCCAATGCCGTGCGCGCGGGCATAGCGCTCCCCGGCCGCCTGAACCTCGCGGTACATCTGCACCACATTATCTTCACGGTATTTGCCGAGTTGCTTCTTGGCCTGTTCGCTCAGGTCCTGTCCTTCGCGTTCGACTTGCTTCATCTGCGCCTGGATCTGATCGCGTTTGTCGTTCTCCAGGGTGGCGTCCAGGTTCTTCTTCAAATTGATAAGGATCTCTTTCTTTCCCTCGAAGGCCTTCTCGAAGGCGACTACCGAATTTTTGTAATCCTCCTCAAAGCGCTTCCATTTGTCATATTGCTTGACCACGCCCATGAGGTTGATAACGGCCATGCGCGTGGCCGCGGGCGCGGCCGCGTTGACCTGTTGCAGGCCGTTGTTTTGTGCTTGTAGATGGCTGACCAGATAGGCCGCCAGGCCGACCGCCAGAATACTCGACAGTGTGATTGCCGTCCTCTTCACGGTTCGGTTCTCCTCGTTCTCTAGTTTGCCGGCCCGACGTCCCCTGTCCCGTTGTGGGGTCGTTCCGCCAGCGGTATGCAATCCGCCTGATACCCCGGTATGGGAGCGGTGGGTTCTACCCAAGCGCTAAGGGACGGTCAAGACGAACCGCAGAAAGGTGAAAATGGCGAAATCGCGCAAGCAAGCGCGCACTGAACTTGGCTGGACTGCATCATCTTGCTACCATCACCCGGCTATGCGCAATCCAGGGAAATCCCATTGGCGAATAGTTTTGCTGGCGATCGTGCTTGTCTGCACGGGTTGTGAATCCGGCACAGCCGCCCTCACGCCGGTGCATGGCAAGGTTTCCGTGAACGGCGTGCCGCTCCATACCGGCACGATCATCTTCACACCCGACCCGATGCGCGGCACCCTCGGCCCGCTGGCGCATGCCGAGATTCAGCCGGACGGCAGCTATACGCTGGCCACGGGCGACCAACCGGGCGCGGCCGACGGCTGGTACCGCGTCACCATTGTTGCCCTGGAGCCGTCCTTTAACGCGGCACAGCCCGACGCGCGCTTGCTGCCTCACTCTCTGCTGCCCGACAAGTACCGCGACCCTGATTTGTCCGGTCTCGTCTGCGAGATCCGAGCGCGCCAGGATAATCGCATCGACTTCAACCTGGATTAGCAACTCCAAGAACACTCTGGCCACGGGCTTCCTGACCGTCACCTTTGTAGCCATTGCAGGCACCACCGATCCAGCGATAGCACCAGCACCAGCGTAAGAACAAGAATGGCCGGGCCAAGGCCGAAAACCAGCAGAAAAGGTAAGGCACGACGCATGCGCTTCCTCTCACAACTGCTTTTGCAGGTTCGTGCGCGGAACTTCGTCAGGCGGGCCGCTGGGACCGCGCTGGGCAACCATGGGTCCCATTTTGCGCACCAGTACCAGCGAACCAGTCAGGGCGAGGATCAGCACGGTAAGCACGCCAAGCTCGATCACCACCCACTGCGATACACTGAACTCCTTGCGCAACTCGCCAAATTCGGCCGTTATCAGCAGTACGCGACGAATGGCGGAAATGAGCCCGACCAGCAGGAAGGGCTCGGCCGCAAGCACGTGCTCGCGAAACGACACCTGCACGGTGTAGAGCAGTTCTACGATGAGCAGAATCAGCAAGATCCGATCGAGCAATTCGATAACTTTGGGGTCGTGGAGGGCAATGCTTTGCCAAAAGTCGATGACTCCTCTCTCGAGCAGAAAAAGCGCACTTCCGGCCAAGAGGAGGCCGAGACCAATGTAGACGACATCCTCGACCAGCGTGAACGCCCAGGCAATCCAATGGCGTGCTTCAGGCTTCTGCGACCAGGGTGCACTCATACAGCCTGCTTTTGCGGTTTTGGGGCGAGCTCCGGCAACTCAGCCCGCAATGTGGCCGCCGGCGTTACGCCCACGTGCCGCGCCACGATGCGGCCGTCCTTGAAGATCAGGAGCGCCGGGATCGACGAGATGCCGTAGGTGGCGGCAAGTTCCTGGTTCTTATCGACGTTGACCTTGCAGACCTTGTACTCGTCGGCAAGGGATTTGATGATCGGGTCCATGGCCTGGCACGGTCCGCACCATGGCGCCCAGAAATCTACCAGCACCGGTTCGGCCGATTGAAGCACTTCTTTTTTCCAGTTGAATTCTTCAAGGATCATGATGTCACTCACTTGGCTTGATCGGGAACCAAAGACGCTGATGCATCAAACATGCCAATCGGCCGCCGGTCCTTTCGGAAGCCCAAAAATATGCGCTTCTAAACCGCGGCACATGCCTTGCGCTCAAATAATCCATGTCATCTTTGGGACTGATTCATGAGCATGCTTGCGATTCATCTGGCCGCGCCGCTTTCGGGGGGCGGACAGCATGCCGAGGGATCTTGGCGGTTTTTGCTTGTCGTCCCTTGGCCAGGGCCGCATACTGGGTTTGTCTTTATGCAAGAATTCCATACGAGGGGCGGGATGGCTGCGTGGCAAAGGGTATGCGGCTGGATGCGGCGCTGGTGGAACAGACCCGGCCATGACACTCCGGCAGCGGCGCCCGCGCGACCGCGCGTGCCGCGGAAAATCATCCACAACTTGTGCAAACGCCTGCACGAAGGCGATCTTCAGGCACGGGCCCAGATAGCGCAGGAACTGGGACGCCTCGGCGAGGAAACGGCCGTTGCGCCGTTGCTCCGTCTCCTGCCGGAACCGGCGCCCGTAGGCCCAGCGGCCGCTGCGGCACTCCTCCAGATGGTACCGACGTCCTTGCCCGGACTGCTGGCGGCACTGGATGGCGGCAGTCCGCTGGTTAGCCTGGCGGCGGCGGATGTGCTGGCGCAGGTTGGGGCGCCGGCCGTGCCGGGCCTGGTGCGCCTGCTGACGGATCCACACCGCTCCGATCGCAGCACCGTTGCCGAGGTTCTTGGCCGGATCGGCCCGCCGGCACAGCCTGCGGTCACGGCTTTGCTGCAGACATTGCTGGATCGACACCCTAGCGTTCGGGAAGCGGCCGCCGCAGCCTTGCCGAAAATCAATCCGCAATGGCCGCGCAGCCGAGAGGCCGAGGACGCGGTGCCGCTGTTCGTGCGCGGGCTGGCGCCGCTGGCGCATCAACCGGCGGCGCCGGCGCGGAATGCCTCGGAAGCCCTGATCCGTATCGGCCCGGCTGCCGTCCCGTCCCTGCTCGAGGCCCTGGAAGATGACGAGCACGAGCTGCGTCAAATCGCGGCAGCCAGGATCCTTGCTCAAATCAGGCCGGTTATCCGCCCGGTGGTGCCCGCGCTCGTGGACATCCTGAACCACAAGCCTGGACCGATACGCCAGGCCGCCGCCCTGGCGCTGGGCGAAATCGGCCTCGAGGCCCACGCGGCGACGCCGGCGCTCTGCCAGGCGCTGGCGCATTGGTCCGCCGACGTGCGCCAGGCCGCGGCGCAGGCGCTCGCGCAAATCAACGCCGCGGCGGAGGCGGCCATCCCGCGTCTCCTGGCAGCGCTGGCGGACGCCACGGCCTCGGTGCGCCATGCGGCGGCGGACAGCCTGGAGCGCTTCGGGGCGGCGGCGGTTCCCGGTTTGCTCCAGTGCTTGAAGCACCGCGAAGGCGATGTCCGCCGGGCCGCCACCAGCATCCTGGGCAAGGCCGGCCCGGACGCCGCCACGGCCGTTACGCTTCTGGTCGAAACCCTGGTGGATGGACATGAACCGGCGCGCCGGGCTGCCCAGCAGGCGCTGCCGCGCATTGACCCGGACTGGCCCAAAGGAGCCGCGGCGCGGGCCGCCTTGCCGGTCCTTCTGGAAGCCCTGCAGCACCGTGTGGAAGCCGTGCCGCACGTCTTGCCGGCAACCGCGGCCGTCGGCTTTGCGGCCGTTCCCCGCCTGGCCCTTCCCGCTCGCGATGACTGGCACATTCGCTGCGCCGCTGCCGAGACGCTTGGCAAAATCGGCACGGGCGAAGGAGAGATTGTCGCCGCCTTGCGCGTGGCGCAAAAGGATGAGCACTTCCAGGTTTGCCAGGCCGCCGCGGCAGCGCTGCAACGGATTGCCGGGACCTAGATCCCATTCGCGGAAAGAATGAAACAAGCGTATTGGACCAAAGTCCAATGTCCGCCCTTTCTGCGCCGCTTAAGATCATTCACGCACCCGAGCAAAGGCAATCCGACGGAGGACACTCGTGAAAACGCAGACAACCAGGCCGCTGGCCAGGATACTGGTCGGGCTCAGCGCCTTGTGCCTGATGGTGCTCGCTGCCTGGGCGCAGCAGCCGCCCGCCACGGACGTCGGCCAGCTCGACAAGGCCGCCGTAGAGAAGGCCTTCAAGAAGCCCTATTCTCCGTATGCCGGCCGCCACTATCCGACGCGGCCGTTCTTCGGCGACACGCATCTGCACACCTCGTACTCCTTCGACGCCGGCGCCTTCGGCTGCCGGCTTGGCCCCCGCGACGGCTATCGCTTCGCCCGCGGCGAGGAGGTCGTCGCCTCCATGGGCGAGCGCGTCCGCCTGTCCCGGCCCCTGGATTTTCTCGTTGTCACCGACCATTCCGACAACATGGGTTTCTTCCCCCAATTGCTCGCCGGTGACCCGAAGGTGCTGGCGGATCCGGCCGGGCGAAAATGGTACAACATGATTCAGGAGGGCAAGGGCGCCGATGCGGCTGTAGAAATGGTCGTCGCCTTTTCTCAGGGGACCTTCCCGAAAGCGCTCATGTCTCTCCCCGGCACGCCTGCCTATCGCCAGGCCTGGCGCGAGATCATCGCCGCGGCGGACGAGGCCAACGCGCCCGGCCGTTTCACGGCGTTCATCGGCTACGAGTGGACCTCGAACACCGGCGGCAACAACCTGCATCGCAACGTCATCTTCCGCGACAACGGCGCCAGGGCCGGCCTCGTCGAGCCTTTAATCACCGTCAAGCCGCTGGGCAGCGATAATCCGCGCGACCTGTGGAAGTGGATGGCCGCCTATGAGGAAAAGACCGGCGGCAACGTCCTCGCCATCGCGCACAACGGCAACCTGAGCAACGGGCGGATGTTTCCGATCATCGAGTCCTTC
>DASZFN010001058.1:0-1868 GCA_035939715.1 Gemmataceae bacterium
CTGGTTGCCAAGTACAGCATCGAACATGTCTTCATTTCGCTGCCGTTGAGCCGCTATCACGAGGCGCGCCATGTCTTTGACACGCTTTCACAGACCCTGGTGGAAGTGCGCCTCGTCGCCGACGTGCCCAACCTGGCTGGGTTATCGCTCACCACAGCAAACCTGGACGGTTTGCCCGTGGTCGGCTTGCGCGAAAGCCCGCACTTCGGCCTCAATCTCCTGGTCAAGCGCTCGATGGACATCCTGCTGTCGTCGCTAGGCTTGCTCGTCCTTTCGCCGGTAATGCTGCTGGTGGCGTTGCTGGTCAAGCTCACAAGTTCCGGACCGGTCTTCTATCGCCAGGAGCGCTGCGGGCTGAACGGCCGCACGTTCCAGATGCTGAAGTTCCGCAGCATGTGTGTCGATGCCGAGCAGCAAACCGGGGCCGTCTGGACCCAGAAGAACGATCCGCGGCGCACGCGTTTTGGCGCTTTTATCCGCAGGACGAGCCTGGATGAGTTGCCGCAACTTATCAACGTCCTGAGGGGGGACATGAGCCTCGTTGGCCCGCGGCCCGAGCGGCCTGTCTTCATTCAGCAGTTCACCAAGACTATCCCCAACTACATGGCCCGCCATTGCGTCAAAGCCGGCATTACGGGCTGGGCGCAGGTCCACGGCTGGCGCGGCAACACCTCCTTGCGCAAGCGCGTGCAGTATGACCTCTACTACATCACCCATTGGACTCCGTGGCTCGATCTCCGCATCCTGTGGATGACCGTCCTGCACGGGATTTTCCATCCCAATGCTTATTAGTCAATAGCCAGTAGTCCGTAGTCAGTAGCGGCGGCGTGCGCAATCCCTGTATCATGGACTTGGTCCGCTCATTTGCATGCTACTGGCTACTGACTATTGGCTACTGACTTTTCAAATGTTTATCGATCGCGTTGAAATCTACGTCAAGGCGGGGGATGGCGGCCGGGGCTGTTGCAGCTTTCGCCGCGAGAAGTACGTGCCGCGCGGCGGGCCGGATGGGGGCGACGGCGGCGATGGCGGCTCGGTCATTGTGCGCGCCGTGGCCGGCACGGATAACCTGGCCGGCATCGTCCATCGCAAGCATTGGAAGGCGCCAAGCGGCGGCGGCGGCAAGGGAGACAATTGTTACGGACGCAAAGGCCGCGATCTGGTCATCGCCGTCCCTCCCGGCACCATCATCCGGGACCGGGACCGCGGCAACATTCTCCGGGATCTGACAGAAGCAGGCCAGGAGGTGACCGCCGCCAAGGGCGGACGCGGCGGAAGGGGCAACAAGGCGTTTGCCACTTCGGTGAATCGGGCGCCCCGCGAGACGCAGCCGGGCATTCCCGGCGAGGAACGCTGGCTGGTGCTGGAGTTGAAGCTTATCGCCGATGCCGGTCTGGTCGGCATGCCCAACGCCGGCAAATCGACTTTGTTGAGCCGCCTGTCCCAGGCTCATCCCGAAATTGCCGACTATCCCTTCACCACCAAGCATCCCAACCTGGGGCTCGTGAGCGCGGGTCTGGATCGAGCGTTCGTCCTGGCTGATTTGCCCGGGTTGATCGAAGGCGCACACAGCGGGGTCGGGCTCGGCCATGAGTTCTTACGGCACGTCGAGCGCACACGCATTCTAATCCATCTCGTGGAACCGCTGCCCGCCGACGGCAGCGATCCGGTCCACAATTACCATGTTATCCGCCGGGAGTTGCAGCTTCATAGCCGCGCCCTGGCCGAAAAGCCGGAGATCGTCGCCGTCAGCAAGGCGGAGCTGACCGGCAGCGAGCAGGTTCGCACACGAGTGGAACAAGAGCTAGGCAAGGAGGTCCTGGCAGTTTCCGCCGTAACAGGCCAGGGGCTTGCCCAACTGGTCGGCA
>DASZFN010001059.1:0-2839 GCA_035939715.1 Gemmataceae bacterium
GATGCCCACGCCCCCGCGCCACTTTGTCGAAATTGGTTTCTGTGAACCAGAGTTTGGCGTCGGGGCCGGCCGTGATGCCGATCGGCGTCGTGTTGGCAGTGGGAGTAGGGAACTCGTCGGCGGTGGTGATGACCCCGGCCGAGGAGATGCGGGCAATCTTGCTCTGGGCATTTTCCGTGAACCAGAGTTTGCCGTCCGGGCCGGCCGGGAAATATCTGCCTTCCGCTGGTGGCTGGGTGTATGGACTCGGCTGACGCGGGCGCGTCAGCTGCTTCAGCGCCGCCAACTCCTCCAACGCCGGCCGCCGCCCCGGGCGTGCCCGAGGGGAGGCGTGCCCGCGGGGAGCAAGCGTCGGAGTACCAGCGTGCCGTCGTGCAGCTGCGTCTCGGCGTAGTAGTCGTACTCAATCTGCTGTCGTTCCAGCCAGCCGGCCAGGCGCCATTCGGGAAGAGATGATGGACCTGGCTGTAGAAATCGCCGGTGCCGGCGATGAAGGTGCCGTCCAGCAAGAAGAACTTGCTCTTGAGGCGATGGGCCAGTGCGCGGCCGATCGTGGTTTTGCCGGTGCCGGGCGGCCCCGCCAGGAGCACGCCGCGCTTCGGCTTCAGATTTAGCTCGGCCGCCAGCGCGTCGTTCTCGAGCGGCACAATAATATTGGCTTCCAGGCTCCGGATCACATCATCGATGCCGCGCAGGTCGTGAAGGTCAACCGCTTGCACCTCCCCCAGGTCCACGTTGCTCGACAGACGCTGCGAGCGCAGGTAATCGATGAACTGCTCGGTGGTCGGGCCTTCGGCTTTCTCGGCAAACCATTGCCCTGTCGCCCTGAGCTGATGAGCGTTCAATTCCCGGGCAAAGCGGAAGATCTTGCGGTAATCGAGGACGCCCGCGCGCTCCTCGCCCAGGTAGGACCGGCAAAGGAAATGGTAATCCACCGCCTCGAACGCCTCGATGAGCGCCTGGTGGCAGCGCTGGCCCACCGGCCCCGGCGCAGCGTCGGGTCCGTCAAGCTGATCGAACAGCACGACCGTGTCTTTGCGCGTGCAGTGTGCATTTCCTGCTCTTAGCGTGGGTGGGACTGCTTCTGGGCGACCACTTGAATGAGTTTAGCCTTGAACTAGGCGGCACCCAGGACAACTTCACGACTACCGTGGCCTACGATTGCCTGGACGGTCATTCGTTTGCCTGGGGTTTTGCGTTGGGAGGAGGTCGAGCGCGGCATCCTCAACCACGCGCAGGATCACCTGGAAGCCGAAGTCCCGGCGCGGTACCGCCCGGAACGGCTTGAGGATATCTGACCAGAAGGCGTCAAGCTGAGGAGCCGGGTCGAAATCGGCAACGGGTGCCTTGCGGTTGAAGACGCCCTTGCCCTGGGTCACGGCGATGCGAAAGGACGCCGTCAAGTGATAGGACCCCTCGGCGGCCACGCATTCCACGGGGCCGTGCCGATAGTTGATCGATAGTTCCTGTCCGCACGAGGCGGACGACACGTTCCGCACCGAAGGGCAGCGGAAGGAGAACGACTCCTGACCGCTGGCCAGGTCCCACATTTGCATGATCCCGGCAGCACGATAATCAATTTGCTTTCGACGCTCCGCGTCGTATAATCAGGCGATTACTTGGAGTCCTAATGCATTTCAGTTCCGCTAAGTGAACGAGGTCACCCGCACCCTGTCGGCCATCGAGCAAGGCGACCCGCACGCCGCTAGCCAACTGCTGCCCCTCGTCTACGAGGAGCTACGCAAGCTGGCCGCCGTGAAGCTGGCCCAAGAAAAGCCCGGGCAAACGCTTGAAGCCACCGCTTTGGTACACGAGGCCTATCTGCGCCTGGTGGCGAAGCCCGGAGATGAGTCCGGGGGTGCAGAAGCCTATTGGAACAGCCGCGCCCACTTCTTCGGCGCCGCGGCCGAGGCCATGCGCCGCATCCTCGTCGATCAGGCCCGTCGCAAACAGGCCGACAAACACGGAGGCCAGGGTCGTCGCGTTCCGCTCGACGTCGCCGACGTCGGCTACCGCTCGCCGGCCGACGACCTTCTCGACATCGATGAAGCCCTGACCCGGCTAGCTGCCGAGGATCCCCAGGCCGCTCGACTGATCCAATTGCGGTATTTCGCTGGACTATCGGTGGAGGACGCGGCCGCCGTGGTTGGCATCTCACGCTCAACCGCCTACGAACACTGGTCTTACGCGCGGGTCCGCCTCAAGACCTTGTTGCACGGGGAGTGACCGGCGGGAGTAATCGAAATTTTTTTACTTTTCCTCCGGACAAAACGGACCTCGAATCCGCACTGTAGGTAGCGTACTGGGAGTGAGGTGTTGCCATGCCTGCCGATCTGCAAAAAGCCCGCGAACTGTTTCTGCACGCGGTCGGCAAGTTGCCGCCGGAGGAGTGGGAGGGTTACGTCGCCGAATCCTGCGGTAGTGATGCCGAGTTGGAGCAACAGGTGGGGCGCCTTCTCCGGGTCCACCGCGAAGCTGGCAGTTTCCTGGACCAGCCGGCCGCCGCCCTGGAAGCCACAGGGGGCTTCGGGCCAGAAGCGGCTGCTGTCCTTCGTGAACTTCCCGGCACGGTCATCGGCCCCTACAAGCTCTTGCAGCAGATTGGCGAAGGTGGCATGGGCACCGTCTTCATGGCCGAGCAGACCCAGCCCGTGCAGCGCAAAGTTGCCCTGAAGATCATCAAGCCCGGCATGGACAGCCGGCAAGTCATCGCACGCTTCGAGGCCGAGCGGCAGGCGCTGGCCCTGATGGACCACCCGAACATCGCCCGCGTGCTGGACGCCGGCACGACGAAGGGCGAGCCCGGCGGCGTTAGCCCCGGGAGACCCTACTTTGTCAT
>DASZFN010001060.1:0-3443 GCA_035939715.1 Gemmataceae bacterium
CCTCCGATACCATCAATTTTGCCGGCAGCCTGGCCGGCACGACTCTCCCAGTTTTGGAGACGCTGGAATTGAGCGGAGCGCCGGCCACGGGAACCGCGCCCATTACCATCGACGCCAGCGCGCTGGCCGGCGGCATCACGATCAGCAATAACGGTTTTCAAGTCGATGCGGGAGTAACGGCCGTCTTCAACAGCTTGACCATCTCGACTGGCACTACTTACGCGATTGTAAACAAAGGCATCCTGACGCTCAACGGTTGCCCCATCACCGGCAGCACACTTGTGAACAAAGGAACCTTGCAAGGCGGCACCCTCAACTTCGTCAACGGCTCGATCCTTCTGGGTGACGGCACGCTGGCCGGTGTGACCGTCCCCGTAGGCTCGGATGTCCTTTGGAGAACCCACAGCGACTTCGGTCAAACCATCAGCCTGACGGGAACGATCACCAACGACGGCATTATCGAGTTGAGCCCGAACGACGGGGAAAATGGCTTTCTTTACTTCAGGGGCGCCGTCACTCTGGCGGGCACGGGACAGATGCTGCTCGATCCGCAGGTCGGGCGCGTGTACGGCTACCCGGTCTACTCCACCCTCACGATCGCTGCCGGGCAGACAGTGAGTAGCTTCGGCGCGGGCAACTACCTCGGGTTCGCCGGCGTGGGCACGGTGATCAACCAGGGCGTTGTAGAGGCATCCGGCGCGGGGAGCTCGCTCTATATGAATCCCTCCCTGATCACCAACACCGGCACCCTGGAGGCTGTCGGCGGCGCGCAGCTGGGCTTTCTTTCGACCACCCCGCTCGATAACCAGGGAACCGTCATCGCGGGATCCGGCAGCACGGTGAGCGCGACCGGAGATTACGTGCAAACCGCCGGCACGACGAACCTGATGGGAGGGGCGCTTACCGTAAACACGGTGTATGCCGTAAACACCTTCGACCTCGAGGGCGGCACACTTGCGGGCACGGGAACGGTGACGGGTAACGTCGCCAACAGCGGTGGCACCGTGACGCCCGGAGGCAACGAGGGGACCGGTGTGCTCACCATCAACGGCGCCTACACGCAATCCGCTAATGGAACCCTGCACCTGGACATCGGAGGCGCATCAAGTTCGAAGTTCGACCAGCTCAACATTTCCGGGTCGGCCAACATCAACGGCGCCCTTAATGTCAACCTGATCAATGGCTTCACGCCGGCCGCCGGGCAAAATCTTGCCGTGCTAACTTCCGGTTCCTTGACTGGCACGTTCGCTACCCTTGGCCTTCCTTCCTCGCTCACGCCAGTCTACTCCTCGACGGCCGTGACCCTTGAGGTGCCGCTGCCGAGCGCTACCGTGGGTGTCAGCGCGGCACCACCGTCAATCCAGGCGAATGGGCAGGGCGATTTCACGGTAACTCGGTCGAGTGCCGGCGGACCCTTGACCGCGACCTTGGGCGTGGACACCGCCAGCTCGGTCCCGGCGGGCACCTACAGTCTCACCGGCACCAATGATTCCTTCGACAGCTACACCGGCGTGCTGACGGTCAACTTCGCGTCGGCGGACCTGACGGAAACCGTTGTCTTCACCCCGAACGTGAATAACTCGAATGCGGGAGTCGGGATCGCGCAAACGCTCCAGCTCGATGTCGTTGCCGGCAGTGGTTACACCGTGAGTGCGGCGCAGGGGACCGCCGAGATCACGGTCGCCCCGTCGGGATTGGTCGTCACGAACACCAACGCCGTCGGCCCGGGGAGCCTGGCCCAGGCCGTCGCCGACGCCAATGCGTCGAGCACGGGCGGCACCATCACCTTCGCCACTGCCGCGAAAGGCGGCGTCTTCGACACCCGCCGGAACATTGCCCTGGCCGGCACGCTGGAGCTAAACAACACCAACACCGGGGCGTCGATTTCTATCGACGGGCCGACGGCGGGCGTAACTATCGGCGGCGGCGGCCCAGGTTCGAACTTCTCGGTCTTCACCGTGGCCGCGAACACGACGGCAACGCTTGAGGGCCTGGCCGTCACCGACGGCTATGCGACCGCTGGCGGCGGCATCACTAATGAAGCAGGCGCTACGCTGATCTTGACCAACGATACCATCTTCGGCAACTCCGCCGCCTACGGCGCCGGCGTTGATAACCACGGCATACTGACACTCAACAACGACACGTTCGTCGGTAACTCGGCGAGCATCGACGGCGGGGGCATCGACAACGAATTCGCGACCACTCTGACGGTGAATAACGGCAGCATGTCCGGAAACAAAGCCGGCGAGGACGGCGCTGGGATCGAGAACCGTGGCACGCTCACCGTCACAGTGGCCGTGCTCTCGCAAAACGCTGCCCAACGAGACGGCGGCGGCATCAACAACATCGGCACGCTGACGTTGAACGGCAGCACGCTGTCCGACAATTCCGCCTTGAACGGGGGCGGCATTGCCACTTACGACGCGCTCACCGTGAGCACCAGCACGCTGGTCGGCAACTCCGCTACGTCCGGCGGGGGCATCGCCAACTTCGCCGCGCTCACCGTCAGCGCCAGCACGCTCGTCAACAATTCCAGCCAGGAAGACGGCGGCGGCATCTTCAACAATGGCGAGTTGACGGTGATCAATTCCACGCTGACCGGTAATTCCGCTGTCGCCAACGGCGGCGGCGTAGCCAATGAGCTTGCCGCCACCGCGACGGTGAGCAACGCAACGGTTGCCGCCAACTCCGCCGCGAACGGCGGCGGCGTCGCCAACATCTCGGGAACACTCGTCCTCAACAACGCCATCGTGGTCGGCAACAACGCCACCACCGCTCCCGATATCGCCGGCGCCTCCAGCGGCAACAATCAAAACCTGCTCGGCGGCGTTACGTACTTGAGCCCGCTTTTGGATTTCGGCGGTCCGACCGAGACAATAGCGCCGGAGCTGGGGAGTTCAGCCATCGGCATGGGCGGGGCTGTCACGACCCTCGTGGCCGCCGTCAATAACAGTGCGACCACCATCGCCGTCACCAATGCCGCCGCCATCGCCAGCACCGTGGGTAACTACCTCATCCAGATCGACGGCGAGCAGATGCTGGTCACCGGCGTAAATCTCGCCAGCAACATTCTCACGGTGGTTCGCGGGTACGATGGCACTACTCCGGCAGCACATGCCGCGCAGACGGGCATTTACTTCCCATTCGATCAGCGCGGCGTCAGCCGGCCGGCGCCGGGCGGCTCTCCCGGTCCGGACATCGGCGCCTTCCAGACCGGCTCGGACCCGACCGGCTTCAATTTGAACCTGGTCGTGACAACGGCCGCTGGGTCCACTGCCGGCGTCGCTGATCAGCTATCGCTGCCTGCCGCCGTCAATTTAGCCGACGAATTGTCCGGAAACATCACCATCACATTCGCCGACGCGCCGGGCCAGTTGTTCGCCACGCCCCAGACCATAAACTTGACTGCCGGCCTGAGTCTCGCCAATTCCTCGGCTGGT
>DASZFN010001061.1:0-12486 GCA_035939715.1 Gemmataceae bacterium
CCAGCCCGGCAATCCATCCGGGGAGGAGAAGGATACTAACGAAAATCAAGATCGGGGGGAGTAACATCACCAACGAGGCGGCCTTGCTCCGCACGAGGGCAGTCGCCGTGGTTGGAGTTAAGCCATCGGTTTGGTCGGCCGCGCGCTGGCGGAGGAGTTCGGACCGGGCGATCCAGGCCGCCACGAAGCTCCAGACCACCGAGAGCGCGGCCGCCAGCAGGAAGCAGCGAAAGACCGCGGTTCCCGAACCCCGTTCAAACAGCTCGGCGCCCAGGCGGCGCAGCTCAGCCAGCGGGTCCTGCCACCACGCCTGTGGGCGCGGGAGGGCCTGCTCGAAGACCGCCTGGGCTGCCGTACAGAGCAGGACGCTTGCCGCCAGGCCCACCCCACAAAGTCCCCACCGGGCCGGGTGAAAAGCCCTGACCACCGCCCCGAGCCACGAGGGACCCGCTGCCAGGCCGTTGTCTGCGATCCGATTCATCGTTCCACCCCCGCGCGATCCTCGGACTGGGCAATCAGAAAAAGGGAGACGACCACGCTGACGAGCCCGATGAACAGCAATCCCAGGAACCACCACCTGCACCCTGGCCAGGCGCGGCCTACGTCCTTGTTCAAGGACTTGCGGAAGCAATCGTAGCGCGCCCTGGACCGCGCAAATCAGCGGTTGAGACGCCGCGCTTTTTTGCCAGGGGATCGATGTACCATTGGTACCATCCTGACTCGCTAAAAAAGGCGTAGGGCTTATTCTTTTCCCACCAGGACTGACCTGGGCCTAGCAGAGCCTCAACTTGCTCCCTGGACAGTCGGGCGGGCCCCCAATGCAATGTCGCCCATGCACATTATTCTTCGGATATGCAATAAAGGTGGCGTTCCCCTCGGAGTAACAGTTCCCGGCCGACAAGGGCTGGCGAGGCGCTGAAGGTGTCCTCCAGTCGGTTCACGGCCAGCATCTTCGGAACCTGGTCCCCGTGACTGAGCACCAATGTGACGCCGTCACGGCTAGTGACGTACACCCGACCGGCGGCGCCGACCGGGGAGGCATAGACGTTGGTGATTCCGGCCAGCCGGAAGGGGCCGCCCAGATCCTCTCCTGTCTTTACGTCAATTCGGCAGATGACTCCCTGGTAGTGCTGGAGCGTGTAAAGCGTGTCTCCGTATAACAGCGGCGACGGCACGTAGGGCGTGCCGCGGCGACGCGTCCAGAGAACCTGATTGGTCCCGGTAATTTCGCCCCTGGAACCGGCCAGGCGGATGGCCAGCAAAGCACGCGTCTCATAGCTGCTGCCGGCATATACGAAGCCGTTGGCCGCTACGGGAGAAGCTACGACGTTGGATGACAACCCGCCGCATTCCCAGAGGATGGCGCCGGTCGCCAGGTCGTAGCCGCGGATACGGTTTGTGCCAGCAACGATGACCTGAGCTTTGCCGCCGTCCTCGACCACGATGGGCGTAGCCCACGACGTGTCCTCGGTGCGGCTCATTTTCCAGCGCTGGTTGCCCGTGCGTTTGTCGAAGGCGGCCAAAAACGAACCTTCTTCGTGATCCCAGTTTACGATCAGCGTCTCCCCGTGAAGCGCCGGGGAGCTGCCCTCGCCGTGTCCGTGTTTGGTGTGCATCTCTCCCAGATGCTTCTTCCAAAGCAGCTTGCCGTTGGTATCCAGGCAGTAAAGCCCGCGCGAGCCGAAGAACGCGAAGACACGCTCCCCATCGGTGACCGGCGAAGCGGACGCCAGGCTGCCGCTGACATGCCCCGCTTCGTGCGGCAACTCCTTGTGCACCGATTGTTGCCACAGGAGCGAGCCGTCGCGGCGGCTAACTGCCAAAACCACAAACTCGTGATGGTGCGTCAAGAATAGGTTGTCATGGGCGCCGGGACGTTCGGGAAGGCGCGGCCGTACCGCGTCGCCATGTGGGATCGCAGCGGTCAGGAAAATGCGGTCTCCCCAAGCGATCGGCGTGGAATGCCCCTTCCCCGGAAGGGCAACTTTCCAGCGAATATTGGTTTTCTCACCCCATTTGACTGGCGGGTTGGCGTGCGGCGCAACCCCGGTGGCTAACGGACCTCGCCATGCCGGCCAATAGTGCTGCGCCGCCGTCCCGGAGCGCTCCGAATCGGTCGGGGCTAGCAACGACATGAGGACCAGGGTTCCGACTAATCCTTGCACCGGGAATCCTCTTGCCTTTGCCAGAGCAGTACGAGCGACACGCGGAGATTCTAGGCCGTGCAGGTATGCCTTGCAACATTATCACGCCGGTGACGTTCTTGCCGATTTGCTTGGGCTCTCGTTTCTTGGAGGTGCTTGCGGCGTGTCAGGCGAATTTTGCGGGCATCCAGAACTGCCCCGGCGTGACGCCGCACCCGGTGGGTGCGGTGTATCATGGCAGCAGCATCCGTCGTTTCGGAAATCGTGCGTTGGGAGCCGGGCCGTGGCGAAGAGGCCCCCCGCCGAGTGAAGCAGATCCTGGCATGGGCGGATGCCTGGCAGGCGCTGGGCGATGATCTGTTCTTAGCCGGCCTGACGCGTTGACGCTTGTCGGTGCTCCAGGGGATAATGGCGTAACGTTCTGCAATCGACACTGCCTCGCCAAGGAGGGGTAATGATGACAACGATGTCCCACAGCGGCTGCCACGACGCCGGGCACGCCGCCGTCGGCCGGTCGCCGTTGCAACCAGCCGCCTGCGACCTGATTCGAGTGGGGTCACGGCGCTGGTTCCTGCAGACAGGGCTTGCCGGGCTGGCCGGACTGTCGCTGCCGGACCTGCTGCGCTACCGGGCGCAGGGGGCGGCTACCGGCCGCGCCGACCGCAAGGCGGTGATCCTGATCTGGCTGTCCGGCGGGCCGAGCCAGCTTGACACCTGGGATCCGAAACCCGCTGCTGCCAGCGAGGTGCGCGGCCCATTCGGCTCCACGGCTACCCGGGTTCCGGGGGTGCGCATCTCCGAATACTTTCCGCGCCAGGCCGCCATCATGGACCGCCTGGCGCTGATCCGGTCGGTCGATTGCAGCACCAGCGCCGACCACTTCCCCGCCCCCATGCAAGCGGGCAACCCGTTTGCCCAACGCAGCAAGATCGACCCGCATATCGGCACGCATCCGTCGATGGGCTCGGTGGCCGCCCGGTTCCGGGGAGCCAACGGCCCGGCCATGCCGGCCTTCGTGGGCATGGCCGATCTGAACCTGTTTTTCGCGGACGTCCTGGGGTCCGGCCCCATGGGCGGCGCCTACGAGGCGGCCGACGCTGCCCAACTGGCGGGCCGGCTTACGCTGCCGCGTGGCGTCGAGGTGGCGCGGGCCGAGGACCGGGCGGGGCTGTGCCGGCAGTTCGACCGGCTGCGGCGCGACCTGGACGCCGGCGACACGATGGCCCGGATGGACCACTACCGCCGGCAGGCCCTGGAGATCGTCCTCTCTGGAAAGGCGCGGCAAGCATTCCGCCTGGACCTGGAGCCGGACCGGGTCCGCGATGCCTACGGCCGCAACAGTTTCGGCGAAAAGACGTTGCTGGCGCGGCGGCTGGTCGAGGCCGGGGTGACGTTTGTCACCGTCAGCCCCATTTTCGGCTACTTCGACAATCACGGCGACGACGTGGTCTGGGGAGGACTCATCAAAGGCTTGAAGCCGCTGCTGCCGCAACTGGACCAGGCGCTCTTCGCCCTGGTCAGAGACCTGGAAGCACGCGGCCTGCTTGACGACACCCTGGTGCTGGCGCTGGGCGAGTTCGGGCGGTCGCCGATTTTCTCGCAGCGGGGCACGGGTGGCCGCGAACACTGGTCCAATTGCATGTCGATGCTGGTGGCGGGCGGCGGCCTGACTCATGGCCAGGTCGTGGGCAGCACGGACGCCAGGGGCGGCGAGGTCAAGGATGGACGGGTGACGCCGTCTGACCTGGGCGCCACGGTGTACCGCCACCTGGGCATCGCCCTGGACTCCCAGTGGACCGATCTGCAAGGCAGACCTCAAGCGATCGTCCCCGAGGGGGGCCGGCCAATCCCGGAGCTGAGCTAGGCGGCTGTCTGAAAGGGATCGTGGATACATCCTGGGCGACAGTCACACCAGATTCATTGGGTTCCTGGGCTTGCCGTTTGCTAGGCGTGGAACACCTGGCTTGCGGCGTGCCAGACGACATCGGTGCCCAAATGGGTGAGAACCGCACAGATAATTCCATGGCGCAAGAACACCAGGCCAAAGGCCTAACTAAGCCGCCTGCCGTGCGAGTTCCTGAGGACCCGGCAGGGGAGTTTTGCGCTTCAGATCGGCAAGGGCATTCAGCAATCCGTTGATGGATTCCGACGTGTGGTTGGCGTTCACCTGAACGCGCAGAACGCCGGCGTGGTAGGGGACGGCCGGGAAGCAAACCGATTGCACGTAGAAGCCGCGGTCGAAGAGAAAACTGCCGGCGTTTAACGTGTCTCCCTCGTCCCCGACCAGGATGGAAACAATCGGCGTCTCGCCGCCGAGCACCGCCAGATGCAGCGCCAGGGCGCCCTCGGTAAAATGACGGCAATTCTTGCGCAGATGGCCGATCAGCTGATCGTATTCGGCCGACATGAGAATGTCGCAGACGACGCACACCGCCTCCAGGTAGGGGGGGACAACCGGCCCGCCGAAGATGTAGGTGTTGGAGCGCATCTTCAGGAGCATCTTGAACTCCTCCGTGCAGCCAATGAAGGCGCCGGCGCAGGAGAAGCCCTTCGAGAGCGAACCGATCACGAAGGTGTTGTCATAGTTCCCCAGGGCGTCCAGGACGGTGCCGCGGCCGCGCGTGCCCAGGACCGCCGTGGCATGAGCATCGTCCACATAGAGGACGGCGTCTTGCTGTTTCGCGACCTCGTTCAGTGCGGCGAGCGGCGGCAGCGCGCCGCTCATGCTGTAGACGCCGTCGATGGCCACGACGGCAATGCGATAAGGTTTGGCCTCGCGCAATACGCGGTCCAGGTCGGCGGGGTCGCAGTGCGAGAAGTTGACCACGCGGACGCCGTTCGCCTTGGCAATCTTGGCGCCTTCCTGAATCGAGTTGTGGGCATGTTCGTCGACCACAAGCAAGTCCTGGCGGCCGACCAGGCCGGGCACCGCGCCCATGTTCGCCAGGGTCACGGACGGATAGATCAGGGATGCTTCCGTTCCCAGCCAGCGGGCGATTTTGTCCTCGGCTTCGGTGTTGGCGCGAACGCTGGCGAAGGCGCGCGACGCGCCGTTATGCGTGCCCCATTTCTTGAGCCCTTCGGCAATGGCGGCCTGCACGCGCGGATGCTGATCGAGTCCCAGGAAGCTATCGGAGCCGAAATTGACCACCTGCTGTCCGCACACGCGCATCATGCGGCCGGGACCGCTTTCGTCGACCACCAGGTCCTTGAGGTGGTTGTTCGGAAACAAGGCGCTGAAATGCTCGATGAAGCGAATGAGCCCGTTCTGACGCAAGGCCTTGGCAAGCTTCTGCATCGGGGGATGTGACATGCCCTTCCTCTTTGGCCAGTAGGACCATGATCGGCCGTGCAGGCCCAGGCTCCCGGTGCAGCTTTCCCGGCGCCCAGCCCTTGCCCCGACGGCGCGTTTCTTATGTATCGGCATGTTGGCCGCGCAAACTACGCACCGCCGAGCCTTTGTGCCCGGCCAGCACGATATAAAGCAAAAACAGGTCAAGTGGGCAACCGCAACTCACCTGCGCTCTAGCCGTGCGGAAGCGCCGTTGACAGGATGGGTTATTTATAATACCAATCGGCACCGCAGAATTTGTTGGTCGCCGCTGCCTGATGATGAGAAGAGGGGCAAGCCCGGCTAGATTGGCAAACATGGCCGGCAGCCCCTGAGCCGGTAATTTCAGGAAACGAACCGGCTCCCGCAGCCTATTGAGAAAGGTGTCTGGAACCTTTCAACAGGCTGCTAGTGCTTTGTGAATCGTTGATTGATGAAGTCGTTTAACCCGGAGCCAGCGGCGACGGCGATAACAGTCCGCTGACCGCCGTCGCCGCTGGCTGCGGGTTAAACGATTTGGACCATCCCTCATTCGACGGTTGACGAATCACTAGCCGATCGGGCTACCGACGTGAAAGGATTCGTGTCGCGTGAAGCCATCGGAGAATCCGGCTGTCCCCCATTCAGGCAGCGTTATTCGCTGTCCTGTGGCGGCCTTCGGCAGCGTGCAGTTTCCTCTGGAGATGTTTCCCGCGCTCCGTCGCCAGCCAGGTCCGGATCTGGGCAGGCCCTTTCCCAATAACTTCCTCAAGCATGCCGATGAGCAGACGGTCGCCAGTCTGGCGGCAGTTTTGCAAGCAGTCGAGAAGTACGGCTTAACCCAGAACGATTTTCAGGATTGGGGAGTGGTGGCGGCGCCGGCGTTTCTTGGGCGGGCCACGCTGGTCTCCGCGCTGCAACGCTATGCCGACGAAGGCGCCTGGGGCCTTTCCCCCCATTTCATCCCGCATTCTTCCCAGCATGCCGTGGCCGGCACGATCAGTCAGGCCTTGAAGATCCATGGCCCGAACTTCGGCACCGGCGGCAGTCCGGCCGGCGTCCCCGAAGCGCTCCTCGCCGGCGCCGTTTTGTTGGAAGGGGATCGGCTCCCCGGCGTCTGGGTGGTTGTCTCGGGCTGGGAGCCGGAGTTTATTCCGAATGAGCACGGCACGCCAAAGACTGCGTGCCTTTGCCAGGCCGTCGCCCTGGCATTGATCCCCGGGGCCCGTGACATGCAGGAAATCGAACTGCGGATTTCGCCGGTGGCACAATCTGTCGCCAACGGCAGTGCGAACGGCTTCTGCCATGCGCCGGCGCCCGCTTTTGCTGTTCTGCAGCAGGCGCTGACAGGATTTCAAACCGGCGCGGCAGCTTTACGCTGGGTGCTGAACTCGGCCATGGCCGTGGAACTGGAGATTGGTGCCAAGGATTCCCAAGCCGCAGAGACACACCTTGGACATGGGCCGGTCGGCCGCGTTGGGAAACGGAAACAAGCGGGCGCCAGCATGGAGAACCACCAGTGAGTCGACGGACTGCGGTGTGGATTACCGGCGTCGGTGCGGCCACCCCCCTGGGACATGCCCACGACACCATTGCCGACAATCTACTGGCGGGACGCTCGGGCGTGCGGCGTGTGACGCGCTTCGACGTGGCCCAACATGCCAGTCAAATCGGCGCGGAGGTCGATGGACCGCCCTGTCCGCCGGGATGGGATGCCGGCGAATATGACCGCTTACACCCCGTGGAGCGCGTGGTGCTTTGGTCGTGTTGTACCGCACTGCAAGATTCGGGCTGGTGGGAGCGCCGGGACCGGGCCCGTATCGGCATCGTGCTTGGCCTTGGGGCGGAGTGGCTGGCGATCTGGGACGCGGACAAGCACAAAGGCGGCAACCGCCTGCACAGCGTTGATGCCTGCTCAGAGCCGGTTGTGCAAGGGACGGTCCGCCGGCTAAACATAAGCGGGCCGGCCATGACGGTGTCCGCGGCCTGCGCCAGCGGCAACTATGCCATAGCCCAGGCGCGGCGATGGCTGGAGCTTGGCTGGGTGGACGCTTGCCTCGCGGGCGCCTGTGATGCGGGCGTGACCCCGTTGGGACTGGCAGGGTTCGGCAATCTGCGCGCCTTGTCGCGCCGCAACGGGGAACCAAAAGCCGCTTCCCGTCCGTTTGATCGGGGCCGGGATGGTTTCGTCTTGGGAGAAGGCGGCGCCATGTTTGTGCTGGAGCCGGCGGCGACGGCCCGGCAGCGTTCGGCACGCGTCTATGCTCACGTGGCCGGCTGTGGCGCCAGCAGCGATGCCCATAACATGGTCATTCCCAGCCCGGACCCGGAGCCGGCCATGACGGCGATGCGCCAGGCGCTGGCGGATGCGGAAGTAGAGCCGAGCGCCGTCGATTACATCAACGCCCACGCCACCAGCACTCCCGTGGGAGACATCGCGGAAACGCGCGTCATCGAAGCCGTACTTGGCGAAGCGGTGCGCACGGTTCCTGTAAGCTCGACCAAGAGCATGACGGGCCACTGCCTGACCGCTGCGGCCGCCGTCGAGGCCCTGGCCTGTGTGGTGGCGATGGAGCGGCAAAGCCTGCCGCCCACGATCAATCTCGACGATCCCGATCCGGAGTGCAACCTGTGCCATGTGCGCAATGTTGCTCGCCCGCATCGCGTTCGTGTCGCCGTTTCCAATTCGTTTGGCTTTGGCGGCAGTAATACCTGCTTGGTGCTCAAGGCTGTTTAGCGTGGAGCGCCGATCCTCATGTGGTCAGGATCAGAATCCGGACCTACGCGTGGGCGAGGCTGGCGACGCTGCCCACGTCCTGAGGATCGGGGCTTTCGCTCAGGCGCGTCTCCGCGAAGCGAAGGCCGGTGGAATCATAAAAGAGGATCCGGTTCTCGTCGCCCGCCCAGAGGGCGTAGGTATTTTGCAGCCGTGGTCCTTTCACTTGAAAGAACAGGCCGCAAGGCTTGCCCGAGCGAACGATGAGCGCTTGCTCCATCGGCGCCTGAAGCGGATCGAGTCGATCGCGAGCGCATAAAGTTTCATGGACATGCAGGCAGAGTTTATCGAAAGTCGGCAAGGCAACGACATTGACATTCATAGGAGCTAAGGGACCTCCGGCATCAGGGTAAGAGAAGAAATCCAGGCAAAGCCTTCGGGGTTCCCCGCCATGCCATTATCGGCCGTCTCAGGATAGGAAAATAGATTTCGTTCTTTGTTGAAGAGCCGCGAGAATGAAGACAGACCTTCTGCCACCCCTTCAGCAAAGTGCATTTGATGCAGAAATACCTTCGCAGGCGAAGGCGCGCGCGGCGGAGCGGCTGCGGCACGCCCTTCGAGGCATCAAGCTCGGCGTGCGCGGCACATCCCGCTTCTTCGTGCATTTCTTCTGCGCCGCCATGATCGTGGCGGCCGGCATTGTTGGGCATTGCCATCTGCTGGAATGGTGCATTCTGCTGGGCGGCATCGCCGCCGTTTTGATTGTCGAGCTTTTCCATAGCGCGCTCAAGGCCCTGTGCCAGGGCGACGACCGCCTTGCCCAGCGGGCACAACCCGCCCTCGCCATCTCCCTGGGCGGCGTGCTGCTGGCGCGCCTGGCGGTCGCGCTGATCGCCTGTCTGATCTTGCTCACCCGTCTGCTGGCGCTGATGCCGACGCACGGCGATTCCTAAGCAGCGGCAAATTGCCCGTTGCGCCCCCGTCCAATACACTCTCTGCATTCCTTATTCATTTCCCGCAAGGAGTGTACCGATGAAGCAGGCGCTGGACTGGTTGTCGCAAAATCACGCCGACCTGGTGCGCAGCCTGGCCGAACAGGTGGCCATCCCGAGCATCAGCACCGACGGCGAACATCAAAAAGAAATCGAGCAAACGGCGGCGCTGACGTGCGAGCAGATGCGTCAGATTGGGCTGCAAAATGTCGAGGTGCTGCGCTGCGGCGACTCCAATCCTTATGCCTACGGCGAATGGCTTGGCGCTCCGGGTAAGCCGACGGTTTTTCTATACGCGCACCACGACGTGCAGCCGATCAACTTCGTCGAGGACTGGCAGTCGCCTCCGTGGACGCTGACGCCGCGCAGCGGACGGCTCTACGGCCGCGGCGCCGCCGATGACAAGGGGGCCATTACCGCGCAACTGGGCTCCATCGCAGCCTTCTTGAAGACGCGCGGCAGTTTGCCCGTGAATATCAAGATGCTGGTCGAAGGCGAGGAAGAGGTCGGCTCGGGGAATCTGGCAAAATTCTTTCAGGAGCACAAGCAACGCATTTACTCGGACGTCATCGTGGTGTGTGACACGGAAAATATCGAGGTCGGCTTGCCGAGCATCACCTATGCGCTGCGCGGCATCGTCGGTGCGATCGTGGAGGTGCAAAGCGCCAAGACACCCGTGCACAGCGGCATGGCCGGGGGCGCGCTGGCCGATGCGGCGCTGGCGCTCAATGTAATCCTGAGCCGGCTTTACTGGAAGCGCGGCAAGCTGCCGATTCCGCATTTCTATGACAGGGTCCGGCCCTTGACCGCCAAGGAACGGCGTGCCTTGAAGGCGCTGCCGTTCAACGAAGCGAAACTGCGGCGCGATATCGGCATCCTCCCGGGCGTGAGCCTGGCAACAGAAAAGGCGGCCGGCGTCTACGAGCAAACCTGGAGAAAACCCGCCATTACCGTGATCGCGCAAGAGGCCAGCTCAATCAAGGGCGCCTCGAACCAGGTGTTGCCGAAAGCCTCGGCTTTTGTCAGTTGCCGCATTGTGCCCGATCAGGATCCCGATGAGGTCTACGAGCAAATCCGCGGCTTCCTGACCAAGGATCCGCCCTGGGGCGTCAAGGTGACCGTCAAGCCGGTCGGCACGGTCAACTGGTGGATGACCGATCCGAATGGACCAGCCTTCGATGCGGCAACCAAGGCGATGCGCGCCGGCTTCAAGAAGGAACCCGCCGCCATTGGTTGCGGCGGCAGCATTGGGTTCGTCGGCCCGCTCGCGGAGCTTTTCGGCGGCGCTCCCGCCTTGCTCATGGGCATTGAAGACCCGAAGAGCAATGCCCACGCGCCGAATGAAAGCCTGCACGAGGGTGATTTCCGCAAGCTCATGGCGTCGCTGGCTCACCTCTATGAGAATCTGGGATCGCTGCCGGATGGCAAGGTGAAATGATACTAACCCGAAGCGCTTAACACGCGCTTGATCTGCCGCACCAGGTTGCGCATGACAAAGCCCTGTTCCGGGCAAATGTCCACGCGGGCTCCCTGAGCGCGCAAGTTCTCCGCTACCACTGGGCCTACTGCCGCCACGCGGGTCCGAGCCAGCCCTTGTTGCAGAGCCGGCAAGGTGTTCTGTGCCTTGGCCACTTCGTAGAGCCGGTCCACCTGGGGCGAGCTGGTGAAGACGATTACGTCGACCTTGCCGCCGGCCATTTGCTCGATCAATTGCCCGACGCGCTGAGCGTCCGCGGCGGGGGCATAGATGTAGGGCATGACCGTGCGTACGGTGGCGCCCTGCTCTTCCAGGAAATGCACCAGCGGTAAGTTAGGCTCCGCGTACAGGGTCACGCCTACTGTCTGGCCGCGCAGCGGTTCCTGGCGCAGGGAGGCGATGACGCCGTCCGTCGTTGGCGCCTCGGCGATCTTGAATGGGACCAGGCCGATTTCCTTCAGAGCACGCACCGGCTTGGGGCCGCGGGTCAGTGTGCGCGTGATCCGCAAAGCCGCGATGACTTCATCGCGAAGGCCCGCACGTTCGGCAAAACCGAGCAAGCGGCGTAGAGCTTCTCCCGTCATCAGGATGACATACGCGAAGCGGTCCGCAACAAGCTCGCGCAGCCAGGTAAGCACGGACGCGGCATCAGGGGCGTCCAGGATATTGACCATCGGACACCGGAGGGTCTGGGCGCCTTCGCTTTCCAGCATCTCGGCCAGTTCTTCCAGTTGGCGGCCTTCGGCCAAGGCCACCGTTTTGCCCGCAAGAGGAAGCGCCATGGTTTGCCCGTGTTCAAGGAAATATCCGTTTCGGCTTACTTTAACACATGGCGGCGACCAGGGCACGTCTTTACTGGGCCGTGGAAAACGGCGGGTTTTCGTTGTAGGTGTGCATGCTGCGGGCGATGATCCAGTCGGGGAGCCAGCGCGTGAGCTTCATCAGCAGGCTCAAGCCGACCGGGAAGTTGTATACCTTGCGGCGCCGCCGGATGGCGCGCACCATCCGCCGCGCCGCCTCGTCCGCTTCCAGGAGCCCCGGCATGTGAAACTCATTAGCGGCTGTCATGGGCGTGCGCACGAAGCCCGGACAGATCGTGGTGACTGCGATCCCTTTGCCGCGAAGCTGAATCCGCAAGCCTTCGAGGTATACATTGACCGCGGCCTTGCTGGCGCAGTACGCCGATTCGCCGGGCAAGCCCTTGTAGGCGGCCAGGCTGGACACGGCAGCCAGATGGCCGCGGCCGCGTTGCAACATCTCCGGGAGCACGCTTTCGATGGAGTAGACGACGCCGAGCACGTTGATCCGCACCATGCGCTCGATGTCGCTAATGTTCAGCGGATCGAGCAGCGTGGGCATGCCCACTCCGGCGTTGGCGATCATCAGATCAACCGGCCCAAGCTCCTGACGCAGGGACTGTACCGCCGCGAGGACCTGGTCGCGGTCGCCGACATCGGCGGCGGCGACGGCTGCCGTACTGCCGGCCTGGCGGATTTCGTCCGCCAGCGCGACAAGCTTCTCCTGGCGGCGTGCCAGCAGGCCGACCTTGTAGCCCGCCGACGCCAGCCGCTTCGCCAGGGACCAGCCGATGCCGCTCGAAGCTCCGGTCACGACGGCGACCTGATTTGCACGATCCATAGCTACTCCTGTCAAAGTCCACGCGGCGGTTACTGCCGCTCAAGCCGGCGCATCGCCTACAATCGTTGCCCGTTCGCCAGAGGTCCTGACTTTCGCCGGAACAAGCTCGTGGTGCAAGGCGGGTTTTCGAGGGTGACGTGCATACTTACGCTATGGGTGCATTCCGTTGTGTGCCGCTCAAGTCGTTTAACCCGGAGCCGGCGGCGACG
>DASZFN010001062.1:0-3031 GCA_035939715.1 Gemmataceae bacterium
TGGTGAGCGGCTTTTATCTCACCTTCCTGCATCGCCAGGCCGACGCCTTCGGGCTGAACAGCTTTGTCACGGCCCTGATGCTTGGCGCGCGCGACGAGTCAGTCATAGCCAACATTGTGGGGTCTGACGAGTATATCGGCAGACTCTGAGATCCGATTTGCGCACCATCGCTTTTCAGGACATGTGACGAAGGGCGCACAATTGAGTTTGCCAGTTTGCCAGGTGAGTTTGCCACGGTTGGCAAACTCAATTTCATCCGCAAACCACTAGCGCATGTTGAGTTGTGTTCAGAAAAAAAATGAGTTTGCCAGTTTGCCACGCTTTTTGAGCCGGGGGGTACGAAGAGGTTGCTTGCCAGCTTGCCAAGTTGGGTGCCACCCCTGGCAAACATGTCTTGGGTCGGAACTAACTACTGTCATGAAGGCAATCAGCGGCTCCTGACCAATCAGGTGTCGCTTGTAGAGGCGAGCGCGGGTATCCTTCTTGAATCGGAAAGAGACTATGTCGGTGTCGACCACCACGACGGACATCAGGATGAACCCTCGCGCCGCAATTTGCGGAGCCAAACCAGGAAGTCATCGCAGCTTTCGTCTTTGGGCCAAAAGTCGCTCACTTCCTCGACGTGGCGGTCGAAGTCCTCGATCGGCCTGAGTCCACGCCGTTGCATGCGCTCCTCCACCTCCTTGCGGCGCTCGGCCGGGGTCGGGCCATGCGCCAGGGAAGCGTACAACACCTTCGGCCGCTTGCGTGGCGGTTTCGTGGAAGAGGAGCCGTTGCGCTTGGCAACCATGCTGCTTACCTTTCTTCGCGAGTTTTCGAGGATTACGCCAGAATGCGGCCTAACCAAGAGTATTCTACTCGGAACTCGCCCTAACGGGAAAGAGTTTCATCATGCTGTGTCCAGAACGTAGCATAGTACAAGTCGATGAGGTTTCTGCGGTATTTATTTGAATGCAAGAAAGCGAAGGCTACCCCTGCGCGGCTGCTCGTGGGCAGGATACTTGTCCAGCCGTGGACTTCAGCAATAGTGGCCATGCGATCGAAGAGCAGCAGGTACAGGGCGCGCACAAAGTTTTCGTCCGCCGCGCCGGGAGTGGCTGCCAGCATCTGCGCGCGCTTATATACACCATTATTTCAAGACAATACAGCCGAACGAAGACTGCTGGTGCTCGGGCGAAGATAGAATAGCAGCGCAGCTATTCCGTTTCGCAAAATGAGGCGCCGGTATCTGCGCAATGCATAGCCCCAACAGCCCTGAATCTGAGCCGGCCTGGCGGTTTGCCAGCACGCGCTGGAGCCTGGTGGCGGCGGCCGGGCAGGGCACAGCGCCGGAGGCGCAAGAAGCTCTCGCTGTTTTATGCCGCGTTTACTGGTACCCGCTCTATGCGTATGCCAGGCGGCGGCTGGCCAGTGTCGAGGATGCCCAGGATGCGACCCAGGCATTCTTCGCCCGGCTCCTGGAGAAGGATTACCTGCAGGCGGCGGATCCGGAGCGCGGCAAATTCCGGTCGTTTCTCTTGACCGCATTCAAACGCTTTTTGACCAAGGACCGGGAACGCGACAATGCCCAGAAACGCGGCGGCGGCCGGCACATTGTGCCGCTTGACTTTCAGACGGGCGAACGCCGCTATCATCTCGAACCCGCCGACCATGCAACGCCGGAGACCATCTTTGAGCGGCGCTGGGCGCTGACCTTGCTCGAACAGGCACTGGCGCGCTTGCGGCAGGAATTTGAGACGGCCGGCAAGCAGAAGGTCTTCGAGGGCTTGAAGGCAACGCTTACCGGGGATGGCGTCGCCGAACCGTATGCCGAAATCGCCGGCCGTCTGGAGATGAGCGAGCCGGCGGTCAAGGTGGCGGTGCATCGCTTGCGGCGGCGCTATCAGGAGCTGCTGCGCGAGGAAATTGGCCAGACGGTCGCCACGGCGGCGGAGATCGACGAGGAGCTGCGCAACCTGTTCACGGCGGTAAGTGGCAAAAAAACTTAAAAGCAGTGTAACCTTTGCGCTGCTATCCGTAAGTAGATGCCGAGTCGGAAATCGGTAGGCGGAGAAAAAGTCATGGTCGCAATCAACCACTGTCCCCGCTGCAAGAGTGAGCTTACGTCTGATGCGCCCGAAGGGCTATGCCCGGAATGCCTCTTGCAGCAGGCACTGGCGGGACCCGGCCCGAGCCCGGATCAGGAGCCGGGGCGCTCGCCGGCGCGCGTGTTCATTCCGCCGCCACCCGGCGAACTGGCCAGACATTTTCCGCAATTGGAAATTCTGGAACTGCTCGGACAGGGCGGCATGGGCGCTGTGTACAAGGCGCGGCAGCCGAAGCTGGACAGGCTGATTGCGGTGAAGATCCTGCCTCCGGAAGTGGCGCGCGACCCGGCTTTTGCCGAGCGCTTCATGCGCGAGGCGCGTTCGCTGGCGCGTCTGAACCACCCGAATATTGTCACGATCTACGACTTCGGAGAAGCGGAGGGTCTCTTTTACTTCAGCATGGAGTTCGTGGACGGCAAGAACGTGCGCCAGCTTCTGGAGGCGAATGAACTGCCCGCGGCGCTGGCGCTCAAGATTGTGCCGCAGGTTTGCGACGCCTTGCAGTATGCCCACGACGAGGGCATCGTGCATCGGGATATCAAGCCGGAGAACATCTTGCTCGATAAGAGGGGCCGTGTGAAGATTGCGGACTTCGGACTGGCGAAAATTGTCGGCCTGACGCCGACTTACCTCACGCTGACCGGTTCCCATGAGGTGATGGGGACGCTGTACTACATGGCTCCGGAGCAGGTGCGGCGCTCGCACGTGGTCGATCATCGCGCGGATCTCTACTCGCTGGGCGTGGTGTTCTACGAGATGCTGACCGGCGGCCTGCCCCTTGGGCGTTTCCCGGCCCCGTCGCAGAAGGTGCCGGTGGACAGCCGCCTCGACGCCGTGGTGCTGCGAGCGCTGGAGAAAGACCCCGAACGGCGTTACGGGCAGGTCAGCGAGATGAAGGCGGCCATCGAGGCTGTCGTCCGCGAGTCGCAACTTCAGGAGACGGC
>DASZFN010001063.1:0-25102 GCA_035939715.1 Gemmataceae bacterium
GGCAGCAGCGGCGGTGGCGCACCCAACCTGCAGGACTTCCAGATCGACCTGGGTCCTGTAGGCAGCGTCGATCCGGAAGTGTGGGGCGTGCTCGCCGGCGGCGCCACCTTCGACCAGGTTACCATCAACCAGAGACACCATGCGATCAACCCGGAGCTGATCCTGACTTACAAGCTGTTCAACGCCAAGCTGACCAGCTTCCAAACAATGTCGTCGGGAACGGGTGCGCCGGACGACGTCATCACTCTAAGCTTCAGCGCGATCGAAGAAGACTACTTCCGGCAAAACCCGGACGGCTCGCAGGGAAACCCGGTAGTCGTGTCCTACAACCTCGCCGGACAGGTCCCTGTGACCATCATTTCCAAGCCATTTACCGTGCTGAATCCTGTCCCGACCATCACCGCCATAAGTCCAGGCTCGGTCCAGGAGGGAAGCGGCGCGGTTCTGGTAACGCTTACGGGGAGTAATTTCGTAAACGGCGCAACGGCACAACTGAACGGCACCGACCTGACGGCAACGGTGGTGGGCAGCGGGCAGGTGCAAGTCACCGTCCCCGCCTCATTTTTCACGGAAGAGGCAGGGTTCACGGTGACCGTGACCAATCCTCTGTCCGCCGGCCCGTCCAACGGACTCACTTTAGCCGTGTTCGATGCGCCGCTGGCGGCGAGCGCGGCGCGTGTCAACGCGACCGAGGGGGCGGCGCTCAGCAACGTGCTGGTGGCGACGTTCACCGATCAAGATCCCGGTGGAACCGCCAGCGATTACAGTGCCGTGATCGACTGGGGCGATGGCGACACCACAGTCGCCGGCAGCGTCAGCATCCGGCCGGATCCTCAGGTCGCCGGCCAGTTTGATGTCTATGCCAGCAAGACGAGTCCTTACGCCGAGGAAGGTGGCCGGCAAATCACGGTAACCATAACCGACAACCCGGCCTCGGCAACGGCGCAGAGCACGGTGGTCATCGCGGACGCGCCCCTCAAACCGATCAACGTTACCGTCAGCCCGGTTGCCGGCGCTCCGTTCACAGGCGTGGTTGCCTCATTCACGGATGCTGACCCGGCAGGAACGGCCGGCGACTACTCTGCGCTCATCAGCTGGGGAGACGGCAACAGCTCGACCGGCGTCATCGCGGCCAACAGCAGCGGCGGTTTCGCTGTGACGGGGAGCAACACCTTCGCCGCTGCCGGGCCCTACGCGGTCACCGTGTCCATCGCTGATAGCGGCAGCAGCACCGCTACCGCCAACAGCACGGCGAATGTGAGCAACCTCGGCAGCGGTGTTCAGAAGGGGCAAAGCGCCGGCATCGGCTTCTGGCACAACAAGCAAGGCCAGGCGTTGCTCAACAGCTTCAACGGCGGCCCGAGCTCCTCCGCCCTGGCCAACTGGCTGGCCACGACCCTGCCCAACCTGTACGGCGCGAATGCGGGCGCTCACAACCTGACCGGTCTAACCAATAGCCAGGTGGCCGCCTTCTACGAGAGCCTGTTCAGCACCAAAGGATCGAAACTGGAAGCCCAGGTGCTCGACACGGCGCTGGATGTGTACGCCACGACGTTGTCGCTGGGCGGCATGAGCGCCGCCGCCTACGGCTTCCAGGTGACGGCCTATGGTCTGGGCGCCAGCTCCTACAACGTCGGCGGCGCGGGCAGCGCCTTCGGCGTGGCCAACAACACGCTACTCAACGTCTATCAAATTCTGCTTGCTGCCAACCAGCAGGCCAAGAACGGCGTGCTCTACAACGGCGACAAAACCTTGAGCGCTGAAGCTCTCGTTGTCTTCAGCGGCATTGACTCCAGCGGAGGTATCTGAGCAGGGGTGGCGATCACGCGGACGAAGGTGGGACGAAGCTGACAGTTTACGGAGACCCTTAACGACGACAGCTTTACGGATAAATGCGATCCCGATTGAGCCCGCGTTGCCCGACCGGCATCTGCCGGTTTCATCTCAGCGGCATAGCGTTCCGAGGGAGGCTGGTAATGCCGCATCCCGGCCCGACGCTCAAGCAACTCAAGGATCGTTTGCAGCGACTGCTGTCTTCAGCGACAAGATTCAGCGGCGTCGCCTATCGATCGAGTACGCCGGAGTATGCCACCGAGGACGATCTTCTCACCGGCGAAGGAAGTAAGCTGTACGGCGGTCGCTGGAATCCCATCGGCATCGCCGTTGTCTATGCCTCTTTGACACCGGAGACAGCGATGGCCGAAACCTTGGCCCACAATCGGTATTACGGGATCTCCATTGAGGACGCAATGCCGCGAACCTTCGTCGCCATCGCCGCGAAGCTGCATGCTGTGCTCGATTTCCGTGACGGCAACGTCCGCCGCCGGCTCCAGGTCTCTCAGAAGCGGATCTTGGCGGTGGATTGGCGCAAAGATGTGCGCGCCGGCCGGGAGCCGATCACGCAAAAGATTGGACAGGCCGCTTACGAGGCTGGGTGGGAAGGACTGATTGTACCGTCCGCTGTTGATCCGAAGGCGTACAACCTGCTGGTTTTTCCGGATAAACGGCATCCCAAGAGTGAACTCGAGGTTTTGCATGCGGACCGGCTGAGCAAATGATGTCCTGCAGTTTTGCATGCATAATTGCTTGACAGGCCAGGGATGAATGCCGATAATATGGTTGTTCCGGTCGAAGCAATCTTCAGAAGCGAGGTGTGCGCGATGGCAGTTCAACTTCAAGGTAAAACGCCGCGGCAGAAACAGCGCGCCAAAGCGAAATCCGGAGTAGCGGTTGCGAGAACGGGCGGCCCGTCGGCGCAACCACCCCTGGCTGCGAAGCTCCGCCGGCAGTTGCAGCTAAGTCAATTGATCCTTGCGCGGCTCCTTGCCATCTCCGTACGGTCTCTCGCTAGCTTGGAAAGCGGCAGCACTCCGACCGAACCGGTGGCGCGAAGAGTGACGGAGCTTGCCCGGCTTGCCGATGCTCTGAGCGAAGTAATAAGAGAAGGCTCCGTCGGAAAATGGCTTCAGACTCCGAACCAAGGTTTCGACGGACTGAAGCCGCTTGAAGTGATCGAACGCGGTGAAACCGACCGTATCTGGTCAATGATTTATTTCCTTCGTTCCGGGGTTCCGGCGTAGGCGATAAAGTACGATGTCCCATTTTCTTGCTGGGCAAGAGACCGGGCGACCGCCGAGGCGGTCCTCTACACTAACGACTCCAGGCATGTGCGAGGAGGAGAAGAGAGCTGGGAATCTGGAATGACAGACTGGCTTGTCGTGCAGCTGTGGCCAAAGACCAATGAGCTGACGGCTTAAGCGCTTCGCGGGAAGGCGTGCTGGCGTATTACGTCTTCGATCTGCTTCATCTCGACGGCCACGACCTGCGCGACCTGCCGCTCCTGCGCCGCAAGGAACTACTGGCAACCATCCTCGATGATCTGCCCGACGTGAAGTTTAAGCGAGCATATCCGGGAGCACGGCACCGCCTTCTTTCAGGCGGTGAGTGCGGTCCTCAAGACCTTCTACCAACAGCCACAACGATCGACATGGTTGGCTTCCCGGTAATCGCTTCTGCCACCATCGCGGTCGAACGACTTGCAGCATGGTGCACTCCTCAGGGATGAAAGTGAGGTTGGAGTGATTCGCACGGCCAACGCTATTTCGACGAATCAGCAACCGAAATTGCTTGCCAGTATAGCCAAATGCGATGCTCATTGAGCGGGGGTGAATGTCATTGAGCGGGGGTGAAGGGGACAGTTTCCCGAGGTCAGTTCAGTTCAACGCTATTACGACAAAAATGGTCCGTAGAGTCCATTGAGGCAAATGGGAAGCGGCATTCGAGGCGCCTAGTTCTTGCGCCGGCCTGTCGAGCGTTTGGTTTTGGTTGTCTGTTTTCGGCCGCCGTTCTGGGCTACGAGGCCCGCTTTCTGGCGGAACGCTGTCAGCGTCGCCGCGTCGAGGGCAGCATCCAGCCAACGATCAAGTTGTTCCAAGTCACTCGTCTCGCGGATGCTGCGCTCCACGTCCGCAGGCACCGCGCGAAAACGCTTGGTCAGCACATGAAGGAGGGGGAGGTTGCTGCTCGGGCTGCTCCATAGACATGTGCATTAATTTCACGTAAACCTTGACAGTGCGTCAAGAGACCATTATTCTTGGGCCGGTCTTGACTCGTTAAATTCTACCCCTGGCGAAAGGGTAGATCGTATTCGCAGGAGCTTGTTGATGCAGTACCACGCACGGGCGCATCTGCCCAAGTACCGTCGGCCGTTTATCCTCGCGCTTGAACAACTTGAAGACCGGCTGGTGCCGGGCGAGACGTTGACAGGATTGCTGCTTTTGCCCGCGGCTATCTCGCCGCTGGCCGGCGATACGGCGGCGCAGATCGATGGGGCGGATTCGTTGGCGTCGTTCTCGGTCGCCGGTCCTGCCGGCTCCGCAAACCAAACAGACAACTCCAGTGCCTCAACCGAGTGGGCGAGCCTGCTCGGCGAAGCCAGCGTGCCGGTGAGCGTCCAGGCGAAAGAGCATGGCGCTGATCGCGGCGGAGCGGCGGCGGCCGTTGGGCCAGTGCAAGAGCCGGGCAATGACAATCTGTTTGGATCGGGCGGGCAGGGGGTTGATTTCGCCAATCCGCTCGGAGCATTTACCCTGCCTTCCGCCGGGAGCGCCGGAGGCAGACACAGCACGTCAGCAGCCGTTGGCGGAGGCCAGGCCGGCCAGAACGCCGCGGCGGCGCTTGCTCCCTCGGGATCTGCCGGCTCTACGGGTGCTAGCGGCGGCGGCGCGGCTGGCTCCATGGCGATCCCTGGCAGCAATGGCGAAGCGCAGCCGGCTGGCCTGAACCTTGCGTTTGGCGGCGGCTCGGGTGAAGCAACGGCCGAGCCGATGTTGCATGCCACTTCGTTCAAGAGACCCCATGGCGGCGGCGGTGGAACCCCGGCAGGTTATTCGCCCGCCCAGATCCGGCATGCCTATGGCTTCGATCAACTTACCAAGGACGGCACCGGCATCACCATCGGCATCGTCGATGCCTACGATGATCCGACCATTCAAGCCGACCTCAATACCTTCAGCACCAAATTCGGCCTTCCCAGCACCGGCAGCGGCGCCTTCACTTTCACCAAGGCCTACGCTCAGGGGAGCAAGCCGACGACCAACGGCGGCTGGGCGCAAGAGATTTCCCTGGACGTGGAGTGGGCGCACGCTATCGCGCCGCATGCCAACATTCTCCTGGTGGAGTCCGCGAGCAACTCGTTCACCGACCTGTTCGGCGGGGTCGATTACGCCGTCGGCCACGGCGCCCAGGCGGTGTCCATGAGCTGGGGCGCCGGCGATTTTGCCGGTGAGTCAACGTATGACTCCCACTTCAATCAAGCGGGGGTAACGTTCCTGGCTTCCTCGGGCGACACGGGTGGCCAGGTGATTTATCCTGCGGCGTCGCCTTTCGTTGTCTCCGTGGGCGGGACAACCTTGCCGCTGGACAGCAGCGGCAACCGCACCAGCGCGGAGACGGCCTGGAGCAGCGGCGGCGGCGGGCCCAGCCTCAACGAACTCGAGCCGGCCTATCAGGCCAGTTTCGGCATCATCGCGAGCGGGCGGGCGACGCCGGACGTCTCCTATGACGCCAATCCCAACACCGGCGTCGCGGTGTATGATTCCACGTCCTACTTCGGCCAGAGTGGCTGGCTTGTCTTTGGCGGCACCAGCGCTGGAGCGCCGCAGTGGGCCGGGCTGGTAGCGCTGGCCGATCAAGGCCGTGCCACACCGCTGTCAAGCAATAGCTTGACCAGCGCTCCGGTCTACAATGCGGCGGCGGCAGCCTACAGCAGCAACTACACGGACATTGTCTCCGGCAGCAACGGTTATCCCGCAGGGCCCGGCTACGATCTGGCCACGGGGTTGGGCAGCCCGCTGGCGAATAATCTCGTGCCGTATTTGAATACACATTAAGAAGAGTTCTCCTTGAGGAACTTCACTTCCTCGATGTGCTTGAACCCTGCCGCCAGAATCTCCCGGGCGAAAACTTCCTGTCTGGCGCGGACGTGGTTGATGATGATAGGTATCGCAGATGGCAACAGCCGCGTAAAGAGGCCGGTTCCCGCGCCGATGTCCGTCACGATCATGCCGGGCTTGTTCCATGATTCCCATTGCATTTTCGTTGCAGGCATCGCAAACTGCAGCCCATGCGAAAGGCCGCAACCGGACTACTGCTGCTCGTCTTGTTCCTCTGTGCCCAGGCCTTGCCCGGTCAAGGCGACGCGAACGCAACGAACTTTCGCAAGCCAGCCGGTGATACCGACGCCCGGTACTGGCTGGAAAACATGGTCTGGCATCATCACTTCACCACAGAAGAAATTTCAGCCGCCACCGGACTGAACGCCGCCGAGGTTCAGGAAGCCTTGACGAAGTTCGGCATCACGCCGGCCAACAAGCCCAGGCGGAACGACGCGGCCGGCCTTCTGGTCGTGCCCTATCCCGGCGGCCGTCATCCACGCATTGGCTTCCTCGACGGAGCCGTGCGGCCGCAGCGGGAAACCAAGGCCAGTGTCTTCGCGCCCTGGGACGAGACCAGTTACGTGGTCGTGGATGTCCCCGAAGCCATCTGGTCCAACCTTGGTCTGACCTACCTGGCGCACACGCATGTTCCGACCATCTGGACCAGGCAAGGCGTCGACCTCGAGCGGCTGGAATGGAACCGGCGCCTGGACGGGTCGCTGGACATCGAGCGCAGACTGCCCAACGGCATCAGCTTCGGCGCCCGCCTTGTGCCGCTTGCCAGGGCCGTGCACATGGAACTTTGGCTGACCAATGGCAGCCGCGAAAAACTGACGGATCTGCGCATTCAGAATTGTGTGTTGCTCAAGGGCGCGGCCGGCTTCAACGAGCAAACCAGCGCGAACAAGGTGTTCGCCAGCCCTTATGTGGCCTGCCGGTCCACGGAGGGCAAGCGCTGGATCATCACGGCATGGGAGCCGTGCCAGCGAGCGTGGGATCAAGCAAAGTGCCCCTGCCTGCATTCCGATCCGAAATTCCCTGACTGCTCTCCCGGGGAGACCGTGCGCGTGTCCGGTTGGCTTTCTTTCTATGAAGGGACGGACATCCAGGCGGAATTAAAGCGGATTGATCAGCTGGGTTGGCGCCATGCAAATGGTCCCTCCCGCGAGCAAAGCGCGGCCCATGACGCAGGCGGCGAAAAGCCAACCCGGCAAAGCGAGCGGTATCGCCGCATCAAGGCGCGGCTGGACGCCGTGCCTGCCATTGATACGCACGACCATCTCTGGCCCTTTGACAAACTTCCCGGCTATGTCGAAACCGAACATGGCAAAGGGATGAATCTCTACAGCCTTTGGCGCAACAGCTACTATTCCTGGAACCATTCCCTGACGCCCTGGAAGGCGGGCGGCAAGTTCGAGGACTGGTGGTCCAGGGCCAGGCACGACTTCGACAATGCCCGCGCCGCCAGCTTCTACCGCTACCAGTTGCCTGCCTTTCAAGACCTGTACGGCGTTGACTTCGAGCGCATCAGCGACGCCCAGGCCAGGGACCTGAACGACCGCATCTTCCGCAACTACCTCGACCAGCGCTGGCTGTACGAGGTCGTAACGGAGCGGGCCAATATCGAGCTGATGTTCAACGATCCCTACTGGGCCAGGCTCGATTTCCGTTCGGATTACCCGTTCGGCGTCCTGGTGTTCAATGTCACCACGCTGGTGCGCGGCTTTCATCCCAGCGAATTCACCGCACAGGCGGACGATCCGTACCATTTCGCCAAACAGCAAGGTTTGCCGGTTGCGACCCTCGACGACTACCTGGCGGTGCTCGAGCGTCTGTTCGTCGAGGCGAAGGCGCACGACGCCGTGTGTCTGAAGACCACGCTGGCCTATCAACGCACGCTGCGTTTCGAGAACGTGCCGAAAGAAAAGGCGGCGCGGGCTTTCGGCCGGCGGCGTGCGGAGTTGAGCGACGAACAGGTGAAGGACTTCGAGGACTTCATCATGTGGCGGCTTGTCGAGCTGAGCGCCAGGCACGGTTTGCCGTTTCAAATTCACACCGGACAGGCGCGCATCCAGGGCTCCAATCCGATGCTGCTGGTTGACCTGATCGAAGCCAACCCGCGCACCAAGTTTATTCTCTTTCACGGCGGCTTTCCCTGGATTGGCGAGACGGGCGTCATTGTCATGCGGCACGGCAGCCATGTCTGGATCGATGCCGTGTGGCTGCCGACCTTGAGTTACACGGCGGCCAAGCGCGCCTTTCACGAATGGCTGGAAGTGATGCCGTCCAACCGCATCATGTGGGGCGCGGATTGCAATCATGCCGAGGGCATTTACGGCGCCACCGAGTTCACGCGCCGCTGTCTGGCCGAGGTGCTTACGGAAAAGGTCGAGCGCGGCGACCTGCTCGAGGAGCATGCCTTGCACATCGGCCAGCAGATTCTGCGCGACAACGCGCTGGACCTCTTTCCAAAGCTCAAAGATCGGCTGTGGAAGCGAAAAGGCAAACTGACGCCGCCGAAGTAGAGCGTGCGGATCACCCCCGGCTATTCACTCTTTGCCTTGCCGTTGCCACGGGGCACCAGCGTCGCCCTTGTCATCGTTGGTGTCTTCGGCTTCCGCCTGTATCGAGAGGCTCGCTAGGCCGTGTACGGAAAGAGGCGACCGCAGAGGCAACGTTGAGAACAAGCGGATGCCCAGAAATGCCGTACAGGGATGCCTAGCCGTTGAAGGCCCAAACTTCCAACTTCCGATAGCCGGCGGTATACAGCTCATTTTTCTCCGCATTCAAGCAGAGGGCATGGATATGGCCATCGGCCTTGATGCGTTGGCCGGGGATAGCATCCTTTTTCTCAACCATGGTGGTAGAAATCGTGGCCGTATTCCAGAATGCCAGAAAGCCGTTGTCGCTGCCACCGCCGCCGCCGATGAGCCAGGAGGCCTTGGGATGAAAGCGCAGAGAGTTGACGATGCCCTTGTGCCCTTGTGCGGCCAAGGTGCAGAGTTGTCGAGGTTTGCGCCAGTCCCAAAGCTCAACATGGGCAGACCCGGCGAGGCCATCGACATTGCCGACCTGACCGATGCCGCCCACCGCCAGCAAACTACCATCCGGCGAAAAGGCCAGTGAGCGGACGCCGCCGATCGAGCGCTTGCGCTGGACAGGGTCATAGGTGTAGACGGTAGGCACATCCAAGCGCTGCGCCAGTTTCCCGGTCTGGAGCTCCCAAACGCAGACCGTGCCGATGCGGTCGCCGCTGGCAGCATGCTTGCCGTCTGGACTAACGGCAACGGCGTATAGCGCGGTCACATGGTCCTGTGGCGTGCGTTGGGCGTGTCCTGCAAGGCTGCGCATCGGTTTGCCGGAATGGGTGTCCCAGATTTTGACAAGAATGTCGTCGCCTGCGGAGATCAAGTGATTACCGTCAGGCGTCGCCGCCAGGCTACGTACCCAGCCCTGATGCGCTTCGACCGTGCGAACGGGTTGGCCGCGGGCAGGATCCCACCAAATCAGGCGGCGATCGTAACTTCCGGAAACAAGCAACGGCCCGGCCGGCCGGCCGACAAAGAGCAAGGCGGAGACAAAGTTTTCGTGGTTCTTCCATTCGCCAACGGCCTGCCTTTTCTCGGTGGCCAGGTCGAAGACATGAATGCCGTAGTCGTCACTGCCTGCATAGAGCCGGCCGTTGGCGAAGTCGGCTGCCAACGCATAGAACGTGGCAGCGTGCTTGTAGACGGCTCGGGATTTGATTTTGGCCGGATCCAGGGTAGCCATCAGTTCGCTCTTAGAGCCTATCCGGATAAGGGGACAGGACTCTTGCTTTTGCGTGATTTTAGGAGTCCTGTCCTGCTCTGTGGGAAAGCTATTTCGCATTACGCCGAAGGCGTTGCACAACACAGCCCAGGGTCGCGAGAGCGCACCCTGGGAATACATCAGTGCCCCGCCGCACCTACCCTGAAAGGGTTGCACAAGGGACGTCATCGTTTGTGCAACCCCTTCGGGGTAGAGGAACCCGCCGAGTTTTGGCCCCCAGGGTGCGCTGCCGCGACCCTGGGCTGTGCTGTCCAACGCCTTCGGCGTAAAGGGCAGAGCCTTTTCTATAGAGCAAGTCCTGCCCTTTATCCGGATAGGCTCTTACGCGAGCACGGTCTTGATCGGCTGGCTCGCCTCTGGCACGAGGGGCACGGGCCTGGGGCCGACGCGATAATTTTTCTTCGGATTTATGCCCACGGCCCGGTAGATGGTGGCCGACACATCGCCGGCGTCCACCTTGCCCTCGGCGACGGTCTTGCCGTCGGCATCCGTCCGGCCGTGCACCGTACCGCCGTGGATGCCGCAGCCGGCGAACGAGCATGACCAGGCGCTGGCAAAGTGGTCGCGGCCAACGTCCTTGTTGATGTCGGGTGTGCGGCCGAATTCGCTGAGGGTAAGGACCAGCGTAGATTCCAGGAGACCACGCTCCTCTAGATCGAGCAGCAGCGTGCTCATCACGTGATCGAGCTCGGCGGCCAGCTCGCGGTGGCTCTCGAAGTTGTCGGCATGGCTGTCCCACCAGGCCCGGCCGACCTTGACCATGGGCACGCCGGCTTCGATGAGGCGGCGGGCGATGAGCGCGTGCTGGCCGAAGTCGGTCCGGCCATAGCGATCGCGCACGGCGTTGGGTTCCTTGTCCAGGTCGAAAAGCGTATCCGCTTTCATCAAGCCGCGCACGCGGGCATAAGTGTTGTTGTAACCCTGGACCTCCGGGGCATTCCGGCCGCGATTGAAACGCTCGCTCAGGTATTGCCGCAGGTGTTCGCGCTCGGTGTGGTCATGCTCGGAAAGGGACGCCGGCAGCTCGAGATTGGCGGGCTTGAGCGATTTCTCAAGGTTCATGGCGCCGTAACGGCCGCCGAGAAAACCGGCATCGGGCCGTCCCCAGCGCTGACCTTCCGTGGCGAGATAGAGGGAAACATACTCGGGCACGGCACTGTCGCGTTCGCCGAGCTCCTTGGCCAGCACGGTGCCAACGTCCGGAAAGGCAATCCCCACCTCGGGACGCCGGCCGTGTTGCATCAGCTCCGCCGCCTGGCCATGGTCGCCGATCTTGGTGTCGAGCGAGCGCAGCAGGGCAACGCGGTCCATGATCCTGGCCATCTTCGGCAGAAGCTCGCAGATATGGATGCCGGGCACCGCGGTGGGAATCGCTTTGAACGGACCGCCGGTAGGCCGTCCGGGCTTGGGGTCGAAAGTCTCGAGCTGGCTTGCTCCGCCTGCCAGCCAAAGCAGAAGGACATGCTTCTTATGCTTGCGGATTTCCGCTGCGACAAGGCTGTCCTGCGGCGCCCCGAAGCCGGCAAGTCCGACGCCAAGTGCCGTGGCCACGCCGCCTTGCAGGAAGAGCCGGCGGTCGATCAGATGTTCCGGCGAGCCGCAAAATGCTTTTCTGGCGTTGGGCACGATAAACCTCATGGAGAAGGTTAGTGATTGAAGCGAAACTCCGCGGATGTCAGGAGCGCCCAGGCCAGTTCGCCGCAGGCCCTGGCTCGACTCTGCTTGTGTTCGTCGACCCAGCGCATCAGGTAGGCGCGTTCTTCGGCCTCCGGCGCTCGGCTCAAGATCGTCCAGACGGCAGTGTCGACCAGGCGTGCCGTGTCGGTCATGGCAGCAAGACGGGCAACCAGGTTTTTGCCCGACGGCGCCAGGTGGCGCTGTATATCGGGGCCATTCGACATGAACAAGGCCTCGCCCATGCTCGACTGAAAGTGATCGGTTCGCGGGTCGAGCAAATCCAGCTTCACGAGCCCTGAGGTCTGGGCTTCCAGGTCGCGATAGCGCCGCCCGCGCGCCGCCGCGGCGTTGGCCTGATCGAATGTGCCGTCCCCTGTTGCCAGTGCGAAGGAGTTCGCGAGCTGTTGCGGCGTCAGGGCCCTAAGCTGTGCAACGGCAAAATCTCTCTCGCCGGGCTCCTCACTACCCGCCATCGGCACGCTTGCTAATTGATACTCCCGGCTGAGCACCAGGCCGGCTACCAGGCGATCGATGTTGTAGCCATGAGCCGCCAGGTCGTCCCCCAGCCATTCGAGCAAGCCGGGGATCGCCGGCGGGTTGGCCGAGTGCATCTGATCGACCGGCTGCACCAGGCCGCGGCCGATGAAGTAGGCCCACAGTCGATTGGCAAGGGCGCGGCTGAAGAAGGCCTTTTCTTCCAGAGCGGTCCGGACCAGCAGCTCCCGGCGGCTCGACCAGGGCGGTTCCTTGGCCTGCTTCTTCGGATTGCCGGATGTCAAAGCACCGTGGTCTGTCGCTTGTTGCTTACCCGTCGCAGTCCTGGCCGCGGGTTCGTCCAGCACGCGGTTGGAGAGAAACATCATCTTCGCTGTCCGCCGCTCGCCCCTGGTCGTGACGAACATGACATCTGTCGCGGCTTTCTCGTCGATGCCTCCCTTTTTCTTGCCCTTGCTGCCTTCGTAGGTGGCGGCGAAGAACGATGCCATGCCGTAGTAATGGTCCTGGGTCCAGTCCGGCACGAGCGGGTGATTGTGGCATTTGGCGCAGCTCACGTTGACGCCGAAGAAAACCCGCGCGGTGTCCGTGGTCAGGTCGTCCAGGCTCTTGAGCCTGCGCGTGAGAAAGGCCTCGGCACCTTTGCGATCCCTGGCATCCCAGGGACCCAGCATGACGTCGCGGAATATCTGATCCCAGGGCTTGTGCTGGGCGAGCGCTGCCCGAAGGTATTCCAGAAACTCGGGGGCGCCGGCAAATTTGCCCTGGATCATCTCGTCCAAAACCCTACCTATGTTCAAGGAATACTCCGGACTCGTCAGCAGCCGGCGCACCGCCTGCAAGCGCTTGTCCGGCGCGCGATCTTGTGCAAAGCCGACCGCTTCGGCGTGCGTTGGAATTCGACCGGCCAGATCCAGGGTAAGGCGACGGAGAAAAGCGGCATCGTCAACCAGGGCTGCAGGCTTGACCTTGTTTGCCTGCCAGTGCCTGGCGACAAGGTCGTCGATTTTGGCAGCAATTTGCCCGGCATCGGCGACGGGAGCGCACGGGATCGTGGCGCCCTGGGCAGGGGGGATGAACAGCAGGAAGCAGAATGAATAAAGCATTCTTGGCCGCATCCTTGGGAGTGACGGCGTCCGGCCTGCCAAATTCTCCGGCGTCACGTCATTGTGTGAGCGCTCCGGAGAGGGTGGGATGACCCATAAAGTTTAATCGAAACCCGCAGCAAAGCAACGCCCATTTGCCACGTTTGTGGTGTGCAACCTACAGGCGACTTGGAGCTGACCTAGCGGGGCAACTGCCAGAGCCGCAGCGTATGATCGGCGCTGCAGGACAGGGCGTGCTGGCTGTCCGGGGTGAAGGTGACGCCATTGATGACGGCCTGGTGCTGGTCGAAGTGTATGACCTCCTTGCCGCTCTTCCGGTCCCAGAGCCGGACGGTGTAGTCCTCGCCGGCCATGACGGAGGCGGGTCCTTTTTGCAGCGCGCCGCCGCCGGAGAGGATGCGCTGACCGTCGGCGGAGAAGGCCACGCAGCGGATGCCGCTGCGCTGCACCGGAAAAAGGTGCAGGTCCTTGCCGCCGGCGATGTCCCAGAGGCGCAGGCTTTTATCGAGACTGCCGGACAGCACCTGGCGATCGTCCGGCGCAATAGCCACACTCAACACCGGGCCCGTGTGTCCGCGGAAGGAGCTGAGCCGCCGGCCCTTGCCCAGGTCCCAGAGATTGACCGATCCATCCCAGCAGCCGGTCGCCGCCATGCGGCTGTCCGCGGAGAACGCCACGCTGGTGACCCGGTCCGGGTGAATCATGCCGAGACCGGCTTGCTTGCCGGTAGTCGTGTCCCACAGGCGCAGCGTCCGGTCGTTGCTGCCCGAAAGCGCCTGACGGCCGTCGGGCGAAAACGCCACACTGGTGACGGCGGCAGCATGGCCTTCAAAACTGCGGGCCTTGCCGGTGGACAGATCCCAGAGGCGAACGGTTCTGTCGGCGCTGCCGGAAAGAGCCTGGCGCCCATCCGGTGACAGGGCCACGCTCAGCACGCGATCGGTATGGCCCGGAAACGTCTGCACCAGCCTGCCGCTATTGATTTCCCAGAGCTTGAGCGTTTTATCCGACGACCCCGACAGGGCAAATTGCCCGTCGCGCGAAACCGCCAAGGCAGTCACGGGCAGGTCATGGCTGCGAAACGCCCGGATCTCGCCCACGGGGGTTTCCGGTCTCTTGCCAAAACGTTTCCCGCGCCGCGCAGCGCCGTCCAGCATGCCCGGCTCGTTGGTTTTGCTCTTCTGCTCCGCGCTCTTGCTCGGATCGGGCTTTTCCGCGGCGGCTTTCCCCGCTTTGCCGGCCTCGGCCTCGCTGTCCTTGCCTGACACGAGAGAGGAATCGGCCTTGGCGGACCGGTCCCACGGTTTGAGGACAAGAAGCGGGATGCCGACGGCCAGCAAGCCGGCCACGCCGACCGCCGTCCACAGCCACCATCTTCCCTGGCGCTGCGGCGGCTTATTCATTGGCTGCACTTCCCCTGACGAGGCCGCCTCAGCGGGAATCGTCGGCATCGTGTCCGGCGCTCGAACCGTGGCACGGGCACGGCTGCCACTGTTCTGAATCGCGGCGCCCGTCGGCGCCGGGTTGCCGGCAGCCGCAGGCTCGTTCAGCGCCGAGCCGCTGCGGAGAAAGTCGGTGAGCGCCTCGGCAAAGGCGCTCATGGAGGCATAACGCTGCCCCGGCTCCTTGGCCAGTGCCTTCAGGCAGATTGCCTCCAGCCGCGCATCCAGTCCCGGCCGGCGCTGGCTGGGCGGCGCCGGTTCCTCGGTGACAAGCTGAACCAGGATCCCCATCATGCTGCCGGTGAACGGCGTCTGCCCGGTCATGAGCTCGTAGAGGATGGCGCCGAGGCTGTAGATGTCGCTGCACGGGCCCATGGCCTTCAGGTCGCCGTTGGCCTGCTCCGGCGCCATGTAGGCCGGCGTGCCGATCACCAGGCCGCTCTGCGTCAGGCGGACGTCGCCCGGCACGAGTCGCTGCGCCAGGCCGAAGTCCATGACCACCGGCTCGCCGCGCTGGTTGATCATGATGTTAGAAGGCTTCAGATCGCGGTGCACGACGCCGCGCCGGTGTGCTTCTTCCAGCGCCAGGGCAATTTTGCGGACGAGCATGGCACTCTGTCGCTGCGTGAAGGTCTTGCCGCTCTTCAGCAGCTCGGCCAGCGGCCGGCCTTCGATGTAGCCCATGGTGAGGTAGGGAACGCCGTTGCACTCGCCGACGTCATAGACCGGGCAGATGTTGGCGTGGATCAGGCCCGCCGCGGCGCGGGCCTCCCGGCTGAAGCGCTCGCGGGCCGTGGAGCCCTCCTCCGCGCGGAACTGTGGCACCTTGAGCGCCACCTGGCGATCGAGCTGTGTGTCGTGCGCCAGGTAGACTGCCCCCATGGCGCCTTCGCCCAGGCTCTTCAGCAGGCGATAGCGGCCGAACTCTTCCGGCGCCGCCGCGCCCGGCGCCGCCGCCACTCCGGACGGGCCGCCCGGCAGCACGGTGGCGGCATTGGCGTCGAAGAGCAGCGTGTTGGCAAGCTCGCCGGGGTCCTTGACGCCTCGGCATTGCGGACACAAGCCGTCCGCGCCAACGTCGGCCGACGCAGTACCACAGGTTGAGCAGCAGCTTGTCTGAGGCATGGGGGAACTTACGTTCCTGGGACCCGTTCCGGATGAGGGAGGCGGACCCCAGGAATCCGTCCTCTTACCTGGCTGGTTCTTATCCCAAGATTGTAATTATAGAATACACGATGGCTGCTTGATGATGACCCACGACGCTCAACATTGTGGACATGAGATGTGGGCCATCTGGCGGCGAATCAATTCGTTCAGACGGAGCTCGATCTCGATGTTGCGGCGCTGATAATCCAGCCGGGACACCCAGGCCGCCGGCACGACGGGACCAAGGGGCGGCTCATCTTCCGTAGCGATCCGCTTGGTTCTGTTGCGTGCTCTGAGAGAACCTACGTCAGCAACTGTCGAATCGGCTCGCCTTCCGAGAGCGGGAACGGCCGGCCTTCCGGCGACAGGTAGGTTATGCGCTGCGGATCGTAGCCGAGTGCCGTGAACACGGTCGCGTGAATGTCGGCTGGTGTGACGGGGTGATTCCGCGGCAACGCGGCGTGGTGGTCGGATTCGCCCAGCACCATGCCGCCGCGAATGCCTCCCCCTGCCAGCACCATCGAGTAGCATTGCGGCCAATGGTCCCGGCCGGCGTCCTTGTTGATCGCCGGCGTGCGGCCGAAATCACCCATCCACACCACGAGCGTGCTCTCCAGCAAGCCACGCGCGGCAAGGTCCTCCAGCAAGGCCGCGAAGGCATGCTCCATCGGCGGGACCAGCCGCCGCTTCAACTGGTTGAAGTTATCCTTGTGCGTGTCCCAGGTGATGCTGGGGCCGTTCACGGTCGTGACGAAGCGAACGCCCGCTTCCACCAGACGGCGGGCCAGCAAGTGCGATTGCCCCCAGCTATGCCGGCCGTAGCGCTCGCGCACGGCCGCCGGTTCCTGGGAGAGGTCAAACGCGCGCTGCACCTCGGGCGAAGTGATCAGGGAAAACGCCTTGGCCCGATTGATGTCAAAGCCCGCGCGCGCAGATGCATCGACATGGCCGGCCACGCCGTCCAGCTCCCCAAGCAAGCTGCGCCGCGACGCCAGACGTGCCGTGCTCGACGCCTGGGTCAGGCCAAGGTTCGGCACCTGAAAGTTCGCAGCGTTGGGATCGCTGTTCAGGACGAACGGATCATACCTTGCTCCCAGGCAGCCGCCGAACTGGCCCGGCGTGATGTAAGCGGTGCTGTCGCAGTGCGGCGCGGGCGTGATGACGTAAGGCGGCAACGGCCCGCTGTAGCCGTCGCGCTGGGCCAGCCAGCCGACCAGCGTGCCAAAGCTGGGATAATCATGGCGGCTCGGATTGATCAAGGTGCTATCGATCCGGTACGGCCGGCCCACGATCGACCAGTACATGCCGGTGTTATGCTGCGTCTGCCGGTGGTGCACCGTGCGGACGATGGCGAACTTGTCGGCATGCCGGGACAGACGCGGCAACAGCTCAGAGACGCGAATGCCGGGAACGTTCGTGGCAATCGGCTGGAACGGCCCGCGGATGTTGTCCGGCGCGTTGGGCTTCATGTCCCAGAGATCGATATGGCTCGGCGCGCCGGCGTTGAAAATCAGGATGACGGACCTGGCCTTCGCTCGGTCGTTGTCCGCGCCCGCTGCCTGGGCCCGGATCCAGTCCGCCCAGAATAGTCCGAGAGCGCCCAGTCCGGCGGTGCTCAGGAACCGGCGCCGTGTCGGCAGCAGCGAATTCTGTGCAGATCTGGCAAGCGCACGCATCAATTTTCCATCAATGAGCCAGGGGGACGCCTAGTTTTTAGCCGAAATTCCGGTCGCTGCAGGGGACAGCCGACCTGCAGGGCCCCGATACGAATATCTTACCCTCCCGCTGCTAATCCGGATTGGGAAAACGCTCGTGCCGGGGCGGATGTGCGGAACCAGTGATCAGAGGTGACCTGCATGACCGCTTGCCAATGCGCAGAACCAATCGGCGATTTTGAAGGATCTCATGAAATTTCGGAATTCTTCGTCCGGTTTCCGCGGAAAAGATGCCTTGGTGATTAGAGAAGAATTCTCCCGCTCTGTCGGCTTGCGTTGCGACTTTGCGTTATATCAGCGTGGAAGAATTTCTGGAACGGCGGAAGCGTGAGGCATCGCGGGTCCTCGCCGAAAATCAAGCTGCGCTCGAGACATGCCACCGCGGGCAAGGAAAGTGAGAGCACAGGAACTGGCCGTGGCCCACAACAACCGCGGGGTGACGACCGATCGCGAATGGATGGCGCGCAAACCATACACCGCCTAATTCTTTAGTAGCACCCTCGAGATCTTAGGCAAACGCAACGGACGCATCATCCGCGTCAGAAAGCCCAGATTCATTGAACCTCTTGGAGGGCCAGTGACTTGGGGCAATTCTGCGGTTCTGATCTGCATGTGGCGCGACGTTTGCTTGACGTGCAGCTTTCCCCAATTGCAACGATCCCGCGCCGGCACGTCGCGCAATCTGAAAGGGCTCGTGGCGCGTGACCCCGGCCCATGTGTTCTCTTGCACCAGGATTCCGAGTCACCAAAGGAGTGCGCGCCTCATGGCCAAGATCCTGCTCGTTGAGGATGAGCCGAATAACAGCGATATGCTGTCGCGACGACTAAGACGGAAAGCCTACGAGGTGGTGACAGCCATGGACGGCCCCACCGCATGCGAATTGGCCCAGTCGGAGCGGCCGGACCTCATTCTCATGGATGTCCAGCTGCTTGGCTCTCCGATCGATGGCTATGAAGCTACGCAGCGGCTCAAGAGCGCCACGGAGACCTGCGGCATCCCGGTCATTGCCCTGACGGCGCATGCCCTGCCTGCCGACCGGGAGAAAGCGCTGCAAGCCGGCTGCGATGATTACGATACCAAGCCGGTGGAATTGCCACGTCTCCTGGAGAAGATGGAGGCCCTTCTGAAAGGCAGGCTGACTTCATGATTGCCGGAGACACAGGCGCGAAGGCTGCGTGTGCGTACGAGGCCGGCGTCGAAGCTGCCAGTGAGCGCGTGCGCGACGTGTGGCTGGCCAACGCCCGGCAGGAACTCCTGGCGCCGGCAACCGCGATCCTCGAAATCAGCGTCACGCTGCTTAAAGACGCCCGTGACAGCGGTGTGCATGATCTCGCCCGCGATTTGCAGAAGATTCAAGCAGCCGGCAATCATCTCCTGAGCATGGTCCATGACATCCTCGATCCTGCGACGCACGAGCAAGGCAACGAAGAAGTTCAACGCCGGCTGCGGCATGACCTGCGCACGCCTTTGAACCACGTCATGGGTTATTGCGAGCTTTGGCTGGAGGATTCAGGCGAATGGCTCCCGGAGGTTTTTCGCAGCGACTTGCAAAGACTGACCTTTCTCGCGCGGCAATTGCTGGAGCATATCGACGAGCTTCTCAAGGTGGGCAGGATTGCCGGCCATTCAGAAGTCGCCCTCGAGATTGCGGCCGTTCCCGCAATGGTACGGGAAGCGCTGGCAGTAAAGTTACCTGATAGCGCCGACAGCAAGGACGCCAGGAAAGGATCCATCCTTGTTGTGGACGACAACGCCGTCAACCGCGAGCTCCTGCAGCGCCGGCTCGAGCGGGCGGGTCACGAGGTGGCGCTGGCGCAGGACGGCCGCCAGGCTCTGGCGCTCATCACATCTCGGAAGTTCGACCTGATTCTCCTTGATATCATCATGCCGGAGCTGAACGGCTTCCAGATCCTGGAGCACCTCAAGGCCGACAGTCAATTACGGCATATCCCGGTCATCATGATCTCAGCGCTCACGGAAATCGTCAGCATCGCCCGCTGCGTGGAGATGGGCGCGGACGATTTCCTGTGCAAACCATTCAACTCGGTGCTGCTCGACGCGCGCATCAATGGCTGCCTGGAAAAGAAGCACTTCCGCGATCGCGAAGCGTCCTACCTGGAACAGATCCAGCGCGAACGGGCGCGCGCCGATGAGCTCTTGCACGTCATCCTGCCCGGACCGGTCGTGCAGGAATTAAAATCGAACAAGCGCGTCCAGCCGCGCCGCCACGAGAACGTCGCCGTCATGTTCTGCGACATAGTCGGTTTCACACCGTATTGCGATCACAATCGTCCGGAGGACGTGGTTGCCTACCTGCAGGAGCTGACCGAGGGCTGGGAGCAGATCGTGTTAGGTCACGGCGTCGAGAAGATCAAGACCATAGGCGATGCCATGATGGCGGCGGCGGGTCTGTTGCAAGCGTGCGCCGACCCGGTGCTGGCCTGCCTGCGCTGCGGGCTGGAAATGATCGGCCAGGCGCGTTGCTCCGAGCCCGGCTGGAAACTGCGCGTGGGCATTCACGCCGGCCCGGTGGTGGCGGGCGTGATCGGCAGCCGGCAGTTCCTTTACGACCTGTGGGGCGACACCGTCAACACCGCGGCCCGCATGGAGAGCAACGGCGTCCCCGGCAAGGTCGTGCTGAGCGGCACCGCCTGGCGCCAGGTGGCGGATAAGTGTCGCGGTGAATCACTGGGAATGTTGCCCATCAAGGGCAAAGGGCACATGGAGCTCATGCGCTTCGACAGCTTCGTTGCCTGAGCCGCACTCGGCCTCGCCTGCGGAGATGAGCCATGAAATTCGGTATCACCGCCCGGATCGTCCTGCTGGCCTGCACCCTGGTCCTGTTCATGGCAGGCGCCACGGCATCCTTCTTTTACAGACAGACCAGCACGCTGTTGACAAACCACGAACTGGAAGACCTAGGGAATTATACCAGCAGCCTGGGATACCGCTTGTTGTCCGATATGCGTCGGCAACGGTCCGACACGTGGGGCGTGGCGCGGAGGGACGGGAAAGACTCTGCCGCATGGCGGCTTCTCCAGGCAGTGCGCGAAGGCAAGCCGACAGATGCATTCAAACGGGAACTGCAAGCCACTTTCCAGGTGCTCCTTGACAAGCACTCCCAATACGTCCAAGTCTGCTACATCCAGCGCAGCGCGAAGGAGGACCGGGTTCTCGTGTACTTGACCAGGAACGGAGAAACAATTCCTGAAGGCCCTCACCAGCACACGGACGGAAAGGATAACTTCGAACTGCCAATCTCCCTGGGCCGGAAACTCCCGGAGCTCCGGCCAGGCATTCTGGCTCGAGGTCAAGGAAGCGATAACATCAGCGTGCTCCATGCCGTGTGCAGCGTCTTCGACCCGGAAGAGAAGAAGGAATCTTGGGGGGTCATCGTGTTGACCATGGATCTGGCCGCCATATTGGGGAAATCGCAGTACCTCGATTTCTTGACGGACGAAAGCGGCAAGCTCCTGCTTTATCCCAAGGACTTCGGCTTCGAGCTCGATCAAGACCGCTGCCACTGCCACGAAACCATTCAGGTCAATGATAAGGATCTCCGGCTCGACAAGGAAAACTGGGTGGAAGACAATGGACGGCTGTACGAGTCGGCCCAGCTGAGTCCCCCCGTTTCCTTCTGGCTCATGAAGAGCGAAGGGGCCAAGGCTTTGGATGATAAGCAACGAGCGGATCTGAAGCGCGAAGTGCATGAGCAGTTACCTGCCCATATCCATTCCGACGGAAACATTTCCAATGGCTCTGAGATTGCGATCAGCAGCCGGCAAAGGCAGGATGTAGTGGCCGCTGCCAGGCAGCTCCAGGAGAAGTTCGGGAAGCTGCGTTGGCGCAAGCCGGTGGAGTGCAAGACCTTCGCTCTCCACGTCGTCAAGGTCTCCACTGATTCCGAGAGGGGGGAGAGGTTCCTCGGCCTGGCCAATGCCATTTCCTACGAGTCGATCTCGGATGATGTAGAGGCCGAAGCCAGACCAGTTTTCTACCTGGTCATGGGCTTGAGCGCGGCCGCTGCCGTTCTGGCGGGCTTGTTTTCGCTGCTGATCACTCGGCCGCTCAAACGCGTCACGCGGGCGACCAGGGGCTTTGCCCGGGGCGAATTCAACGTTTCTTTGCCCCTGCGCGACCGCGGCGAGATCGGCATTCTGGCGCGTGCCTTCAAGGACATGATCGAGCAGGTCGGCGCGCGCGGCCGCGAGTTGCAGCAGATCAACGAACACCTGGAGCAGCGCGTCCAGGAGCGCACCGCGGCTCTGGGGAAGGCCAATCAAGAACTGCTGGTGGCGCGCGACCAGGCCATGGAAGCGAACAAGACCAAGAGCTCATTTCTGGCGCAGATGAGTCATGAGCTGCGCACGCCGCTCAACGCCATCATTGGCTATAGTGAGCTCCTCCAGGATGAGGCGCAAGAGTCGGGCCAGGGCCAGTATCTTCCGGACTTGCACAAGATTCACGCGGCGGGCAAGCACTTGCTGGCCCTGATCAACGATATTCTCGACATGTCCAAGATCGAGGCCGGCAAGATCGAGCTCTTCCCCGAATCGTTCGCCCTGGAGCCGATGGTGCAAGATGTAGCAACGACCATTCGCCCCAACATCGAAAAGAACGGCAACGTGCTGGTCGTGCAAAGCGGAGCCGACCTTGGCAACATGTTCAGTGACGTGACGCGCCTGCGCCAGTGCCTGTTCAACCTGCTCAGCAATGCCGGCAAATTCACCGAGCAGGGAACCATCACTCTGGCACTGGCGCGGGAGGCAAAGGACGGCGAAGACTGGATGGTTTTCCGGGTCAGCGATACCGGCATCGGCATGACGCCCGACCAGATGCAGAGGATTTTTGAAGCGTTTACCCAGGCGGAGGCGTCCACGACCCGCAAATATGGCGGCACCGGCCTGGGACTGGCGATTACCCAGAGACTGTGCCGCATGATGGGGGGCGAGGTCACGGTCGCAAGTGAGCCCGGCAAAGGATCGACGTTCACGATCCGGCTTCCCGCCGTTTTGAGTCCCAAGCCCAGCCCCGGCCATGTCCCGGAAGAAGCGGCTGCGCTGCCTGCCGCGCTAAACGGGCGGCAGACGGTTCTCGTCATTGACGACGACCCGGCCATTCGCGAGATGCTGAGTCGCTTCCTGGAGAAGGAGGGTTTTCATGTGCTCACGGCCGCGGGGGCCGAGGAAGGGCTGCGCCTGGCGCGCGGGCAACGGCCGCACGCCATCACCTTGGACGTCATGATGCCGGGCATCGACGGCTGGTCCCTGTTGACAACGCTCAAGAACAGCCCGGAGCTGGCCGAGGTACCCGTCATCATGCTGACGATCGTGGACGACAAGAATCTCGGCTGCGCCCTGGGGGCGGCCGACTACTTGACCAAGCCTATCGACCGCAACCGGCTCCTGGATACGCTGACCAGGTTGTGTCGTGTCCCGTCGTCGCGTGTTGCCCTGGTGGTCGAGGATGACCCGTCTACGCGCGAGCTGCTGCGGCGCACGCTGGTCAAGGACGGCTGGACGGTCCTGGAGGCGGCCAACGGCATTCAAGCCCTGCAGATCATCGCCAGAACCCGGCCGGGACTGATCACACTCGACCTGATGATGCCCGACATGGACGGCTTCGAATTCCTTACCGAGTTGCAGCACAACCCCGAGTCGCGGTCAATCCCCGTGGTCATCATCACGGCCAAGGACTTGAGTGAGGAGAATCGTCTGTTCCTCAACGGCTCCTTCATGCTGGGCGGTTGCGTCCGGAAAATCTTGCGCAAGGGAGATTTCAATCGCGAGGCGCTCTTGCGCGAGGTGCGCGATCTGGTCAGGCCAGAAGGTGAGAAAACAGCGCTGGCCGCGAAGAGTCCCTAGCTCTACCACCGGCCCGCACCTTTAACGGGCAAAAGCTGGCATGGCGATGCAGACATGCCGGAGATCCACGTTACGGTTTCTCCGCCAATAGCTCCTCGATCTTCTTGCGCATGATGGCCTCTCCCTTGGTCTCTTTCCAGTTGAGCTCGCCGTCCCAGCGATAGCGGACGTCCCCCTTCTTGTCGATCAGGTAGATGCTGGGCCAAAACTGATTGCCCCAGGCTTTCCAGGTCTTGGCGTCCCGGTCCACGGCGATGGGATACTTCATGTCGTTGGCTTTCACTTTCTTGCGCACTTGCTCGATCTGGCCTTCGCCTTCGGTCTCGGGCGTGTGAATGCCGATGATGGTCACTTCTTTTTTCGCATAGTCCTTGTGCCAACCCGCGTACCACGGGTAATTGCGGATGCAGTTGATTCAGCCGAACGTCCAGAAGTGCAGCACGACCACCTTGCCGCGCAGGTCCTTGAGCTTGAGCGGCTTGGAGTTGAGCCATTCCTGGATGCCGGTGATCTCGGGAGCTTCGATCTTCATGGTTGCCGGTTGCTGGGCGCGCGCGGCAGCGGTTGGAACCAGAGCGGCAACGCATACCGCGGCCGCCGGGCAGAAGCTGTTTCGCATGCATTGTCTCCTTAGTGTCCAGCGTACCAGTCGTAGCCCCGTTCGGCCCAGTAGTCGGCGGGACGCCGATCCAGGAAACGGATGTGGCCGATACGCTTGATATTCTTGATGCCATACTTGACCGGGATCACCAACCGTAAGGGCGCTCCATGGGGCATTGTCAGCGGCTGTCCATTCATCTCATAACAGAGGAGCGTCTGGGGGTGCAGGGCGCTCGCCATGTCGAGGCCGACGTAGTAACGGCTTCCCGGCGTTTCGAGCTGGACGTAAGCGCACAAGTCCTGAGGGTTTCCAGACAGGTCAGGTGCGCTGCCGCTGCGCGTGCCCAGTCCGTATGCTGTGACAAAATCGGTGAAACGGGCGCCGGTCCAGTGGACCACATTGCTCCAGCCTTCGATGCATTTGAGTTCGGTCACCATCTCGACGCGCGGCAGGGCCTTGATCTGTTTTAGAGAAAATTCCCTGGTCTTGCCGGCCGGCGCCTCCACGCGAAGTTGCCAGCGCGCCGGATCGAGCTGCTCCTCTAAACCAAGCCCGCCATTGACGCGCGGTTCGCCGGCCCGGTCCGGCGGGAATGTCGGCGCTAGCCGGGTATCCTTGAAATAGGCCTGGGCCAGGCGCGCGTTGAAGTCGAGGACGCGCCGCAGCGGCCAGGGAATGCCGTCCTCCGCGGCACGAGTCCGCAGCCACGTCCAACCGCCCAGGCCCAGCAATGCCGCCACTCCGCCAAAGGCGAAGCTGCGCCGGCTCATGTGCCGCATCCTGCGTTCGGCGTCGCCCAAACCCGCCTGGCTGGGCCGAGTAAGCGGCGGCGGAGCTTTCTGCTTCTCAAGCTGGTTCATAGGGTTTCTCCTCGGCAGGCACCAGCTCGTAGCCCGTGACCATGGCGCGGAAGTTGTTCCAGCCGGCCCGAATTACCTGGGCAATATGGATGAGAAAGAAAACGACGTAGCCCATGGTCAGCCAGAAATGCTCCAGGCGGGCCGCCTCGTAGCCTCCCAGCAGCCAGGTGAGCCAGGCGAACTGGACCGGTTTGTAGATGGCCAGCCCCGTCAGCAGCGAGCCGGCGGCCATGGCGATGATGCTGGTATAGGCCAGCCGCTGCGCCCCGTTGAATTTCCGGTGGGGCAGCGGCGCCTTGCGGAGATGCAGATCGTGCAACACCACATCGATGGCCTCCCGGAAGGTGTGGCGGTTGGGGAGGAGATGGCGCCACTCGCCGGAGACGGCCGTGTAGCCGACGTACAGCACGCCGTTGATCGCGAAGAACCACATGAAGAGAAAATGCCAG
>DASZFN010001064.1:0-10479 GCA_035939715.1 Gemmataceae bacterium
TGGCGCTGTTGACAACGTCCCTGGCGGTGATGGTCTGGTTGCCCGCCTGGTACAAGGTGGAGCTGAAGCTGCCCACCCCGTTGCTGAGTGCACTATCTGCCGGCAAGGCGGCGGCGGAATCGCTGCTGCTAAAGTGCACGGTGCCGTTGTAGCCGGGCGTTGCATTGCCGTAAGTGTCCTGGGCCACGAGCGTAAAATTGAAGGCAATACCCGCCGTGGCGCCCCCTGCGGGCATGGCAAAGCCAAACCGCTTGGTAGCTCCGGGGCTGACGACGACCGCGGGACTGACGCCCGTGACCGAACTGCTGACGGTGTCCGTAGCACGGATCGTCTGATTGCCGGCTGTGGTCAAAGTGGCGCTGAAGCTGCCGATGCCATTGGTAAGGGTACTGTCGGCGGGCAGGCTGGCGTTGCCGTCGCTGCTGGTGAAATGCACAGTGCCGGTGTAGTTGGTGGCCGTATTGCCGAATGTATCTATAGCTGTGACGGTAAGATCAAACGCCGAGCCGGCCATGCTGTTGCTGGGCACGCTGAGGGTGAAGTGATTGGCAAGAGCGGGATTGACATGGATGCCAGGACTGGCGCCGGTGATGGAAGCGGTCGCAGTGTCGGTTGCCGTGATGGTCTGGTTACCCAGCTGGTCAAGGGTGGCGTTGAAGGTACCGCTGCCGTTGGCGAGGGTGCTGTCGCCGGGCAGGCTGCCGCTGCTGTCGCTGCAGGTGAAGTGAACCGTCCCGGCATAGCTGGTAGCGATGTTGCCGAACCTGTCCAGGGCCGACACGGTGAAAGAAAACGCGGTCCCCGCGTTCACATTGGCGGGGGTGCTAACCAGCAAATGATCGGCGGCGGCGGGGTTGACCACGATGGCAGGGCTCGCGCCGGTAATTAGGCTGGACGCCGTGTCCGTGGCCGTAATCGTCTGGCTGCCGGCCTTGTCCAGGGTAGCGCTAAAGGTGCCGGTGCCATTTGTCAAGATACTGTTGGCCGGCAAGCTTGCTCCAGCATCGCTGCTGCTGAAGTGGATCGTGCCGGCATAGCCTGGCGTGAAGTTGCCGAAAGCATCCTCGGCGGTGACTGCGAAAGTCCCGCCCACGCCGGCCGTGACAGGCGAAGGAAAACCGGCGACGACAAATTGACCCGTAGCGGCGGCCATGACCGTGATATTCGATTCGGTGGCGGTGAGATTCTTGTTGACCGTGTCGGTCGCCGTGATCGATTGCGTCCCGGCGGTCTTCAACGTCACGTTGAACGTGCCAACGCCGCTGGTCAGCCCAGAATTGGCTGGCAAGCCTGCCGCCATGTCGCTGCTCGTGAACTGGATCGTGCCTGTGTAGCCTGTCGCGGGGTTACCAAAAGGATCAAAGGCCGTCACGGTAATCTTTGCGACAGAGCCAGCCGTAACTGAGTTCGGGAACCCCGAAGCCACCAGGGTGGTTGCGCCTGCTGCTTTTACGGTGACATTGTCCGTTCCAGTGACGGATGAACTGGCCGCATCGGTTGCCGTGATGGATTGCGCGCCGGCTGTCTTCAGCGTGATGCTGAAAGTCCCAACCCCGTTTGTCAGCGCACTGTTGGGAAGCGCGGTCGCCTGCGGATCGCTGGAGGAAAATTGCACCGTGCCCGCGTAGTTTGGATTGACATTACCGTAAGCATCCTCGGCAGCGACTGTGAAAGTACTGCTCACCCCGGCCGTGGCCGGATTGGGGAAACCGGTGACAGTCAGCTGGCTGACGGCGGCGGCGTTCACGGTGACGGCTGCCGAGCCACTTTTTGCATTATTCGCCGCGTCGGTGACCGCAATGGATTGGTTGCCGGCGGTTTTTAGGGTGACGGCGAACACGTGACTGCCGACATCGCCGCTTGTGAAGGTGTAATTTGTAGGCAGCGCGGCCTGATTATCGCTGCTCGTGAAGTGCACTGTACCGGTGTACCCGGTGACTGGCCGGTTGGATTTGTCGAGCGCAGTTACGGTCACGCTCAGGGACGAGCCGGCTGTGGTCGTAGCGGCGACAGTCACGCTGAAATGGTCCACCGCGACAACCGCTCCAGCGACGGCAAACGTGTGGCTAGTGCCCGTTATTTTCGGGTTCGCCGTGTCTCTGCCGCGCAGGTATTCGTTGCCCGAGGTGCCGAACGTCATGCTGACCGTGCCCACGCCGTTGCTCAACCGGACATCGGCAGGCAAAACGGCCGCTGGATCGTTGCTCGTGAAGTGCACCGTGCCGGAATAGCTCGTCACCGTCTGCCCTGCACTATTGATGGCAGTGATCGTAAACGGACAGGACACGCCGGCCCGCGGTGTGGCGAGGGCTGTCAGGTTGAAGTAAATGGCTGATGGCGACTGGTTCCGCATGATCGTGACAGTGGGCGCTCCGCTATCCACGATGGCCAGATCGAGTTCACCATCGCCGGTCAAATCAGCGGCGACAAGATCATTCGGAGACCGGCCGGCGCTGGCATAAACTGCATCCTGCACAAACGTGCCATCACCTTTGCCACGGAACACGCGTAGGTTCATGGAACCGCCGTTGGCCACGGCCACATCAGGGGTGTTATCGCCCGTCATGTCACCCACGACCAGCGCGGCTGGATTGTCGTGCGAAATGACGGAGCTTGCGTTCTGAAACGTGCCATTACCGTTGCCGAGTGCCACGTAGAACCAATTCGCCGAAGGATTGAGCATATCCAGGATGCCGTTGCCCGTGAGATCTGCGAACACCGGCCCTCCCTGGTTGCCCACGCCTCCGCTCGCGCTGTTATAGAAATTGGCAACGCTGAAACTCCCGCCACCCTGGTTCAGGTAAATGCCCACGTCGCTGCCATGGTAATTGTTCACAACAAGATCGGGCTTGCCGTCCCGATTCAAGTCTGCAACCACTACCTGCGTGGGGTCGATATCAGTGCTGTAATTGATGGGCGTCTGGAACGTACCGTCCCCATTGCCGAACATGATGCTCAGGGTCCGGTCATTAAGGTTGGTCGCAGCGAGATCCGGTTTGCCGTCGCCGTTGAGGTCTGCCACGGCCACGGAGTTGGTGCCGGTACCGTCGGCAACATACGTGGCAGGCTGGAACGTGCCGTCGCCATTGCCCCTCAGGATGCTGATATCGTGACTCGCATCCGCGTCGCGGTTGGCCGTAATAATGTCGAGAGCGCCGTCTCCCGTGAGGTCGGCGAGTACAACCCCATACGGGCTCGTGCCGACAGCATAGCTTACAGGTGGTTGAAAGGTGCCGTCGCCGTTGCCCAGGAGGACGTTTACGGTGCTGGCCCTCCAGTCGGTCACGACCAGATCGGGGACACCGTCGTGGTTGAGATCTCCCTCGGCAATGTCGTAGGGCGCACTGGCGTAGAGGGCATAACTGCCGACGGTCACATCGGTGGCTGCCTGGAACGTGCCGTTGCCGTTTCCCTGTAGGACAGCAAAATCCCCGCCCATGTAGTCCGCCGCGGCAATATCCAGCATGCCGTCCCGGTTGAAATCGCCGACGGCAAGGCAGTCGGGTGAAACGCCCGCGACGTAGTTGGTGGGCGGCTGGAAGGTGCCGTCGCCATTACCGAGATAGACACTTAGATCGTTGCTTCCAGGGTTGACCGTGATCAGGTCCAGCTTGCCGTTGTGGCGGATGTCCACGAGTTGAATCTGGGTGCTTGAATAGCAGGAGCCGGCCGGATAGATAACCGGGGCTTGAAAGGTACCGTTGCCATTGCCCATGAACACTTGAATCTGGTTGTCGCGCGACGCATAGTCTACGAGATCGAGCTTGCCATCGCCGTTCAGGTCTGCCGTGGCCAGCGCGCCGGTATCGACGTTGGCTTCGATCTTGACAGCCGGCTGGAAAGTGCCGTCCCCGTTGCCGCGAACGATGTACAGATTCGTATCGTCGCCGCTGCAACCAAAGGCGATGTCGAGTTTGCTGCTGTCGCCGAAAAAATGGCCCAGCGCCATCGCCACAGGGGCATGGGGAACCGTAACGGGCGTGCCGACCAGGAAGGTGCCGTCTCCCCGGCCCCACAAAACACCGATCTTCGTGTCCGTGGTGTCGGCCGTGAGGATGTCCGGTTTGCCGTCCCCATTTATGTCCGCCACAAGGACCTGATAAGGCTGGCCGCCGGAAGTGTAATCCACGCCGAGCTTGAAAGTGCCGTCGCCATTGCCCAGCATGACGCACGCTTCGCTGACGTTGTAAGATGTCGCCACCAGATCGAGGTTGCCGTCGCCATTGAGATCGGCCGTTGTCAACCCTTGAACCGGCTTATCGGTGGCTGCCTTGATGGGCGCCTGGAAGGTGCCGTCGCCGTTGCCAAGAAAGACATTGACCCAGTTAAACCCCTGGTCCGCCACGGCCATATCCAGCTTGCCGTCATGATTGAAATCGCCGGTGACCATTGCAGTGCCGCCATCGGCGCCGGGTATGCTGGACGCCGATACATAAGCAGGAACGGCGCGTGTTTCCAGTACTTCCAAACGCGGCTGGAACGGCAGCCACCTGCTGCGCCTCACGCCGCTTCGCAACAGGTTCCAGGACAATAAGCTGCACCTTAATGGTTTCCAGGATCTAAGCATGGAGTTCGGCCCTCCGGGAAATGGTAGAGCGGGTATCCGCTTATCGAAGAAGCTGATAAAGCAGTCGATTGAGACAATCGAACCAATAGGTTCATGTAGCGAAGCCGCCCCGGTGGCAGAAAGCGAGCAATGAAATCGGAGCGAGCCCTTTGCGTGCAAATGAAATGCCGAGAGTGGGGCAAATTGCTACTTCAGATGTGTTAACTCCGAATAACCAAATCTCCGCTGTCTGGTGAACAGAGAGATGGTCAGGCGGCTGCGCAATCGTGCGCAGTCCCTTGCCTTTGCCGGCTGCGGATCCTCAAAAAGTCGGCGAAAACTCTTTTTCAACGCTCCCCTCAGTCTCCCAGCCCCCACACGCGCACAGTCAAATCGGCGCCGCCTGACACGGCCAGTAAACCAAACGGGGCCAACGCCACACTGGTCACTTGTGCCTTGTGTCCCCGAAAGGTGCGCCAGCCTTTCGGTCCTGCCGTGCTTGATAATTCCACGTTGCTGCCGGAGCCGACCACTAACCAGCGCCCGTCAGGCGACAGTACCGGCGGCGTTACCGGCAATTGATAGGATGGTGCACCACCCGGCCTCCAGTCTTTCAACTTGAGCACGTCGTCAGCGCTGAGGACGCGCATGCCAAGGTTTTCAACCGCCAAACAACGAAAGCCGTTCGGAGCCAGGACGGCAGTGCCTCCCGCTTGCGGAGTGCCCCATTTCCGTTCCTGACCGGTTTGCACATCCCAAAGCCGTGTGCCGCCCTCCCCCAGCGATACAACCCAGCGGCCATCGGGTGAAAAGGCGCATGCCCGGATCGAGGCCGGGTGGCCGTAGAAGCCTTGCAGCTCCCGGGCCGTATCCAGGTCGAACAGGCGCAAGTTTTTGTCCATTGCGCCGGCAAGCACCGCGCGGCCGTCGGGGGAGCAGGCCAGACAGGTTACCTCGGCCGGCTGCGGGATCATCCGCAATTCCTTGCCGTTCGCCACGGACCACAGCCGCACCGCTCGATCGTCGCCGGCGGCCAGCACGTGGTGGCCGCCTGGCGTAAACGCCACGGCGCGTACCGCCTCGCCGTGTCCCTCAAAACGACGCACCTCGAGTCCGCTCGTCAGGTCCCACAAGCGCGCCGTCCCGTCCAGGCTCCCGGAGAGAACCCGCAAACCGTCGGGGGAAAACGCCACGCTCGTAACGGCCGCCGTGTGTCCCTGAAAGCAGCACACTTCGCCCTTGCCGAAGGGCAGGTTGCGTGGCAGGATCGGCAGTTCCCAGAGGCGCACCGTGCCGTCGTCGGCGCCGGAAAAAATCGTCCGCTCGCCTGGAGCGAAGCAAACGTGCTGGACCGAACCGGTGTGTCCTCCGAAGCGGCAAATCTCGCGACAACTTTGCACATCGTAAAGATGAATAAAACACTCCAGATGTGTGCTCCCCTGGAAGCCGCCGCCGCCAGTGAGTACATACTGGCCGTTGCCGGAGAGGACCGCGCCATGGCCCGCCAGCCCCGGCAGTTCGATCCGCCGCAACACCCGCCCACTCTGGGCTTCCCAAACAAACAAGGATTGCGTACCCGACGGGTACGCCGGCGTCAACGCGCGCTGTCCGTCTCCAGCCAAACTCAGGCCGCCAAAGCCAAAGTCTTCCGTCTCAAAGCGCGCGGAAATATTCCCCGTCTCCAGATCCCACAGCCGCGCTGTTGCCAGGCGCGTTTCCGCGCCCGCCCCGGTGCCGAAGAGAACCTGGCGGCCATTCGGCAGGAACAGCGCTTTGTTCACCTGTCGGCGTTGGGCATTGAATCGATTCAATTCCCTGCCGTTTATCCGGTCCCAGTAACGCACCGTGCTATCGAGCCAGGCCCCGGGATCCGTGCTCGAGGAAAGAACCCGGCTGCCGTCGGGCGAAAAGGCCACGCTCGTGATCAGAGCGGAATGACCTTCAAAAGTGACATCGACCTTCTGCGTCTGCAGGTTCCAAAGGACGAGCATGCCGCGCTCGCCGCCGCAGAGCGCCTGCTTGCCGTCGGGCGAGAACGCCAGTCCGAACACCATTCGGCCCTGGGTGTCAAACTGTCCGGCCGGCGTTTCCGAGTCCAAATTCCACAAGCGCACGATCCGGTCGCCGCTGGCGGTCAGGAATTGACGCCCGTCGGCCGAGACCGCCAGGCTATTGACCCTTGACGCCTGAGGCACCACCCAGCGCTGCTGCTCCTTGTTAATGACCAGCGGCAAATTCTGCTTCTGCGCGGGTGCGGTTGTCCTCTGGGCCGGCGCATCCACGACGCTGCCAGGCGGGACGTAAGGCGCGCGCACTTCCTCCGCCGGTGGCAACACAACTCTGGCGAGCGGCGGATCCGCCACCGAATCCTTGGACTCTGACGCAATCAGCTTGGAACCTTCTTCGGCTGGGTCGGCTTTGCGCGGATTCCGATCGCGGAACAGTTGTTTGGACGCGAACAGAGCGAAACCGCCGCCAGCACCAACGAGGATCAGCCCGCATACCACTAGCGACCGAAGCCGTCTCGGTTGCCGTGGCCGCTGATCGGCCCAGGGCGAACGGAGTTTTAGCCCACGTAACTCCGCTAACACGTCGTCGCATGTCTGATACCGAGCGTCCGGATCCACGGCCAGCAGCTTGTCCACCAACGCGGTCAGGGCTCCAGGCAACTCTGGCTTGAAGGCGCTCAGGGACCGGGGAGTTTGCAACGCATGCCCCGCGATCATGGCGCCCGGAATCTCGGCATCGAAAGGCAGCCGGCCGCTGAGCATGCGGTAAGCCACGACGCCGAGCGCGTACAGGTCCGCGCGCCGATCCACCTTCCGCGCCCGCGCCTGTTCGGGCGCCAGGTAGTCCACGGTGCCGACGATCACGCCGGCCGAGGTCGGGCTGCCTTCGCGCTGCCGCCACTTGACCAGGCCGAAATCCGCCAGCAGCGCGCGCTCCGATTTGCGATCCAGCAAGATGTTGCCCGGTTTGATGTCGCGATGCACCAGGCCCGCCTGATGCACGGCCGCCAACCCGGCCAGGCACTGCTCCAGAATCGCGATCGTCTCGCTTACTTCCAAGCTGCCGCGCTGCTCGAGCTGCCGCTCGAGCGACTCCCCTTCAACGTAGTGCATGGCGAAGTAGTGATAGCCGGCGGCCTCGCCGATGCTATAGATCGGCACGATGTTGGGATGATGAAGCTGCGCCAGGGCGGTCGCTTCGGCATGAAAACGCTCGACCAGCTTGGGGTTTCGCGCCAGCTTTGCCGGCAGCACCTTGATCGCGACCTTGCGCTGCAGCTTGTCTTCATAGCCAAGGTAGACATCCCCCATGCCGCCTCGGCCGAGCGGCTCCACGATGCGATAGGGCCCCAGCCGCTCCAGGGCGGGTGCCGCTTCCTCAACCTCCGGAATACGTGACGGCAGACTCAGGTCGGAGACAGGTGTATCGCTTGATGAACATTCTGGGTTGCGGGAAAGGGAACCCTCCGGGAGCGGCGTCGCCGGCATGACATCGACCGGCTCCTGATCGAGGACTTCGCCGAGCATCGCCGCCAATTGCCCGGCATCCGCCAGGCGCTTCGCCGCCTGGTAACCCAGGGCGCGTTCGAGCAACGGCCGAACGCGCGGCGGCACGCCCGACTTCACGCGCGGACTTCGCAGATAGGCCGCGACGGTCGTTTGCGTGAGCAAGCGGCAGAGCACCACGCCGATCTGGTACACGTCGATGCGCCGCGGATCCAGGCGCACACCGGCATCCTCGAGAGCCCGGCGGCAGTCGTCGATCTGAATCGGCAAACGCAGCGTTCGAGCGCTTTGCAGCTCGGGCGGACTGGTGTCCAGATCGGCGCCGTTAAGCATCCGCAACGGCTCGGCCTGCGCCAGAACCACCCGGCTCGTATCGTCGACAAGAACCGTCTCCAAAGAAATGCCGCGATGGATCTGGCCTGCGGCATGGAGCGACTGAACGACGTGGACGAGCTGTTGCAGGAAAGCCAGCGTCTCGTCCAGGGAAAGGTCGCCCGCTCGCGCAAGCAGCGCTCGCAGCGAAGGCAGCGACTCCGGCGAAAGGATCGGCTCGGACATGGGTTGGCCCCTCCGGCGGACGGCCGACACCGTCTAGCATCAGCCGGCTTCGATTGTACCGGAGCGCGATACGCCTCTGCAACCAGCATGGGTAATGTCCGTAGCCAGTAGTCAATAGTCAGCAGTCAATAGTCCGCAGCTATTGACTATTGACTACTGACCTTCCTACTAGCCGAACCGGTTCCGGTGGCAGTGATCGCGGGGCGCGACCACTCCACCGGCGCCGGGAGAGCGGGCGGCTCTCAATTTCCGCCTGTCCCTGCCGACCCACTAAGCTTCATGTAACAATCAGTCCCGCGGGGCAAACGGAAGACGCTTTGAGCCCGACCCATGTCAGCGTGCGCGATTCGGCGCCACTGTAACCCGAAGCGCCAGCGAGGGGCCCTCGCAGCGCGTTTGAAGTTGCCCGTTTCTCCATGACCTTGCTCTCGACAGACCCCTGCCGGCTCGTCCGACAGGTGAAGCAGTTCGCGGGCTAGCAGGCGCTGTTCTTCATCGTCGACCCCTGCCGGCTTGTCCGGCAGGTGAAGGAGTTCGTCGGCTGGCTGCAACCCGGCTGCTTGAACTGCTTCACCCGCCAGACAAGCTGGCAGGGGTCGGGGCGAACTCGGGTCAGCTTTTCCTAGCTGCTGAACTTGTTCACCTGCCGGACGAGCCGGCAGGGGTCCTAGCTTCCGATCTGCTAATTGACTTCCGCCCGCCCACGGGACAAGATGGCTGCAAAGCGACCGCGATTCTCCTGGGCACTTCCCATGGTGTTTCCGCAAACCCGTCATTCCCTGATTCAGCGGCTGGTGCTCGCTCCTACCGAAGCCGACTGGCAAGAGTTTGTGCACGACTATTGGAGTCCCATTTGCAGGTTTGCCCTGCGCTCGGCCCCGCTGACGGTTGAAGACGCCGAAGATGTAACCTCGGAGACATTTCTCATTTTGCTGCGCAAGGACCTGCTGGCCCGCTGGATGGCCGATCGCTCCTCGAAGCTGCGCACGCTGCTTTGCGGCGTCGTCCGCAACCTGCTGGCCAACCGCGCCCGCGTGGAAACCGGACGCAAGCGCTTGCTGGAAGAAAAGAGCAAGGACCCCAGCGACCTCATCCACTCGCCGATCCTGACGTCCGCGGATGCCGCCGTGGAAGATGAAGACAGCTTTTACACCGCCTGGGTCGAGGAGCTGTTGCAGCGTGCGGCCGAGTCCTTGCTGGCCTACTACCACAGCCAGGGCAAGGGCGACTATTTCCGCGTCCTCTACGGCCACTGGTGCGAAGACATGACCCTGCCCGAAATCGCCCAGGCCCTGAACATGACCCGGCACCAGACCCGCCACGCCTACCGCCACGCCCGCCGGGCCCTGGCGCAGCGGCTACAGAGAGCCCTCCGCGATCACGTGCAACGCTATTGTGCGGACCAGGAAGCAGAGCAAGAATTCGAAGCCGAATGGATCAGACTCCGCGAGCACGTCCGGGCCCGCGGCGGACTCGAACACGCGGTACGTCACGCTTACGCGAATCCGGTTTCGCCCGTTTCGGGGACGGCCACGAACATTGTCCGCGAAACACTGTCGCGCATCACCGAGCATTTTCAGGAAGGCAGGGAGTAGGTCCAGCCAATGGAAATTGTGTCCCGGAAGGCCTTGGTACAAACCTTATGGTTCCCTTTGAGCCCCCGCCTGAATGGTAATACCTATGAAGTCAGCACTTTTGTCCCATCGCGTTTTAGGCATTATATCCGCTGCAGGCTGGTATGAAGGCCGCCATATCGATACGGCGCCTATCAAGAGTTTCCTCGAGTGCCACAGCGTTGCGGTGAGTCAGGCAGCAGAGACGTTTCTTAGGGAATTTCACGGTTTGCAGTTAAATCTCCCA
>DASZFN010001065.1:0-5657 GCA_035939715.1 Gemmataceae bacterium
AGCGCCGTGAGCCGTTGTCCGGGATCGATATTATCGGGAGTATTTTGGCCAAGATAGGCGCGGTCATTCATGTCCTGCGCATGCTGCTGGGCCGCCTGGATGAGAAGCGGATCGAAAGCCAAGGGCTGCGCCGGCGCCACGGCCGAGAGGTCCACGCCAATGGACGCCCCGTAGGCGGCCGGGTTGGCCCGGATATCGTTCAGTTGCTCGAGAAAGAGCTGTGCCGCGGCCGTGGGCTGCATCCCGGACAGCACCCGGCGCACCTCCAGTTCCTCGACAAACAACTTGCTGCGCACGGAATGGCGGACGTTCGCTTTCGACTTCATGTCTGTTTCCTACTGGTGGTTTGAGGGGCGGCGGATTGTAGCGGCTCAATCGGACTGTGCTAGCCCAATTTCCGTCTCGCCCAAAAAAAGGTGTCTGGAACTCTCCAGCGTGCGTCGCAGGCTGACGCAACCTGCACAACGTCCGTAGAATACAGAGGATTTCCCGCACAGGGCAAAACATGACAAGCAAGCAATTTCGACATGGCATCGTCCTCCTTTCCGCCGTTCTTGCTGTGGGTTTACTGCTTTATGCCATGGGTGTTTTCTCCCCGCGCCGAACCACGGACGGAAGCAAGCCTCAAAGCGACGAACGGCTGTTGACCGTCGCGGCGGCAGCGGACCTGACCTCCGCCATGGGCGAAGTGGTTGAGGCGTTTCGCCGGCAACACGCCGACATCAAGGTTCAAGTTAGCTTCGGCTCGTCCGGAAATTTCTTCGCGCAACTCGCCAACCATGCGCCTTTTGACCTGTTCCTCTCCGCGGACACGGATTATCCGCGGCGCTTGATCGAACAGAAGCTGGCGCTTGAGGAAAGCAAATTCACCTATGCGCATGGCCGTATCGTGTTATGGGCGCCCCCGAATTCCCCTCTGGATATGAAGCATGCGAGCGCCCAGACACTTTTAGAGCCGGCGCTGCGGAAAATCGCCATAGCCAACCCGCGCTACGCGCCCTATGGCCGTGCTGCCGAGGCGGCCTTGCACAAGCTTGGTGTCTACGACCAGATCAAAGATAAGCTTGTCTTAGGAGACAATGTCGCGCAGACGGCGCAATTCATCCAATCCAGGGCCGCGGATATCGGCATCATTTCCCGGTCGCAGGCCCTGGCGCTGGGCGAGGCCGATCGATTCTGGGAGATCCCACAGTCGGCTTATCCGCGTATTGAACAGGGCGGCGTCATCCTCTCCTGGGCCAGGGACAGTAAGGCCGCCGAGGCATTCCGCGCGTTTGTGATCGGTAAGGATGGTCAGGCGATATTGCTGCGCCACGGCTTCTCTTCACCGGAGGACTGAGCGATGGACTGGACGGCCATTGGACTCAGTCTGCGCCTGGCGGCCTGCACGACGCTGGTCCTCTTCCTCCTCGGCTTGCCTCTTGCGTACTGGTTGACCGTATCGAAACGGCGCTGGAAATTCCTGATCGAAGCGCTCGTGGCGCTGCCCTTGGTGTTGCCGCCCACGGTGCTTGGCTTCTATATATTGATGGCGCTGGGTCCGCTCAGCCCGGTCGGCCGCTTCTACGAGAAGATGGTGGGGCGAGGACTGGCGTTTTCCTTTCAGGGTTTGCTGGTTGCCTCGATTCTCTATAGCTTGCCTTTCACTATCCGTCCGTTTATCACCGGCTTTGCGGGAGTGGACCGGCGTCTGATTGAAGCGTCCTGGTGCCTGGGCGAGTCGCGCCTCGGCACGTTCTGCCGCATTGTCCTGCCGCTGTCGTGGCCGGGACTTCTCACGGGCATCATTCTCAGTTTCGCGCACACCCTGGGCGAATTCGGCGTCGTTTACATGGTGGGCGGCAACATCCCGGGAGAGACGCGCACCGTGTCCATTTCCATCTATGATGACTTCCAGGCCATGCACTATGCAGAAGCTGGACAGACCGCCCTGTTCCTGCTGGCTGTTTCGTTCCTGGCGCTTTCGCTGACCTACGCGCTGCAACGAAAGGTCTGGATCGTTTGAACAGTGACGAGTGATGAGTGACGAGTGAAGACAGTGATGAGTGATGATCGACGCGCTCACTCGTCACTCGTCACTCCGTCAAGCCGCAAGCGACGAACCATATGACGAGAGAACTGACGGCAGACTTTGCCAAGCACTTTCCCGCCGGTCCTGTCATCCGCGCAACGTTAACCTGTCCCCTGGATGCTTTCTCGATCACGGTGTTATTTGGACCTTCGGGATCGGGGAAGACGACGGTGCTCCGCTGTGTCGCCGGCCTGGAACGGCCGGAGGAAGGCAGCATCCGCTTTGCCGACGAAACCTGGTTCGACGCCGCCCGCGGCATTGTCCTGCCGCCCCAGCAACGCGGCATCGGCTACCTGTTCCAGGATTATGCTCTCTTTCCCCACCTCCGTGTGGCGCAGAACATCGGCTACAGTCTCCGCGGCGTCAGCGCCCTGGAACGACGCCAGCGCGTCAAGGAGGTGGTTGACTTGCTGGAGCTGGCGGGACTGGAGGAGCGGTTGCCGAGGCAGCTTTCCGGGGGCCAGCAGCAGCGCGTCGCCCTGGCCCGCGCCCTGGTGCCCCGGCCCCGGCTGCTGCTCCTCGATGAACCCCTGTCCGCGCTGGATGCCCCGACCCGGCAACCGCTGCGCCGCGAGCTCAGACGCCTGCTGGAGGCGTCGCGCGTGCCGGCCATCCTGGTGACGCACGATCGCATGGAGGCTCTGGCGCTGGGAGACCAGGTGGTCGTTCTCGACGCGGGGGGCGTGTGCCAGAGCGGCCCCGTGCAAGAGGTTTTTCGCAGGCCTCTGAACACAGCGGCCGCACGGATCGTGGGCATCGACACGATTGAGCCGGCCACGGTGCTCGAGGTGAAGGACGGCCTGGCCACCGTTCGCGTGGGGCCAACCAACCTGACCGCCCTCGCGCAAGACATCAGCGCAGGCCAGGTCTATATCTGTATCCACGCCTCGGACGTCGTGCTGGAAACGGGAAGTTTCGGGCACAGCAGCGCCCGCAATCATCTATCGGGTCGAATCGAATTCCTGGAACAGGAAGGCCCGCTGGTGCGCGTCCGGCTGGATTGCGGCTTTGCTCTGACGGCCCTCATCACCCAGCAGGCCTGCGTGGAAATGGGCTTGAAGGTGAACGAGGTCGTAACCGCCCTCGTGAAAGCGCCGGCAATTCACTTGCTGCCTCGCTAACCGCTAAAGCGGCAATCGCTGGACGCTTCGCAGATAGTCATGGCAGGGAGCCAATTGCCTCCGCGGCAGAGCCGCAACCACACTTAAGATCTTCGCCAACCGCGAGGCCTCCTGACCCAGCCCTGCAGATTGAGTTTGCCAGATTGCCAACTGAGTTTGCCACGGTTGGCAAACTCGGGCCGGCAGCGCAACAAGTGTGCCAACCAGGCGCAGCGCGTGGAGCGCTTGACCGGCTTCTGTCTGCTCGTGCGCCGCGAGGTGCTGGACAAGATCGGCGGCTTCGACGGGCGCTTTGGGCTGGGCTTTTGTGACGACCAGAGACGCGGAGAAAACAGAGAGCGCGGAGAATTCAGGCAAAGGCGAGAGTTCTGATGGTGCACAAAAAGGTGTCTGGAACCAGGGTTACAGACACCTTTATTGTGCTCCCAATCCGAAGCGGAGTCGAGCCACGCCAGTCCAGAAACCTGTCCTCAGAATTCTGCCTCTGCGCTCTCTGCTTTCTCTGGGCCTCTGCGCGAAACTTTGGGCGTCTCCAGGACGAGGTCGAACTCGGGCAGTTGCTGCCAATCCAGCAAGGCGACGGCATCGAGCGCTCGAATAAAGGTATAGCGCGCGCTGCGCGACAAGAGTTCCGTCAGGCGCGGCCTGCTCCAGTGAATACCGAAGTAGGTGCGGAAGCGACCCAGGGGCTTCATGGGCAAGCGTGCCTGCTGCGGATCGAATTCCCAGGGATGAAAGTAGAGCATGCTGATGCTCGGATGATTCACAGGGGGAGCGTGCCGCAAGGCGTGCTCCAGAATCGCCAGCGGCAACAAGCGAAAATAACCGCCGCCGCCGACCGGTAGCGTCAGTCCGGAAATGCGCAAAGTTGCGGGGGGGATTTCCAGAATGCTATGGGTTGGTCCACGTACCCGAAACGGCGTGCGCGGCGCCTGCGGCACGCCATAAAGATCGTGGCGAACCGGGTAAATTGACGAATCATAATGCATCCCCAGCTCCGCCATCAATCTGCGTGCGTGCGGCGATTTGTTCCGCGGGGCAATTCCCCAGGACAAGCACTTTCAATTGGTTCGCGACCGCGCTGTTATCAGCCAGCGCTTCGGCAGCTCCAATCAGTGGGAACTGGTGCGCGGCGGCTGCTTTGTCCCCAGAACTGGCGGCGCAGCGTCTTAGATACGCCTTAGCATTCCGGACGTCCAGATCGGCGCAGCGCATCTTGCAGGGGTGACGACGCCTAATCTCGAGCTGTGCCTGATGCCAGCGCCACGCCGGCCCATGTTCAAACGCCTTCATCAGCACAGACTTATCCACAGAGACCATTGGGCACCTCCACTTCTTTCGCGTAGCGCTGCCGGTCGACGCTATGACGCCGGCCGCGGATTTCGTTGCCCTTCAGAAACAGGCCGATCTTCTGCAGTTCCTGATCGAAGACCCGCTTGTGCAGCCGGAATGCCACGCGCACCTGGACCTGTTGGCGTGCCAGGGCACGCTGTTCGCGGCGGGGTGCCTGAAGCTGTTCCAGGACTTTATGCACCTCTGCTGCCAGGCGCGGACTCCTGCCGAGGTACAAGCTCCTTTGCTTGCGCTCGACACGGAAAGCGAGTCGGAAGAACGGGCCCTGACGGTGTCCGTGGTAATAGCGCCACGACTTTTGCACGGAGCCGGAGCGGGAAAACAGCCGAACATTCTGGTTGAGGAACCGGCGGACCTGTGCAATGTTTTGGTCAACAGAATCAATTTTTTCCAGTTTCTTCGCCATCTTGATACCGACCTCGGAGCGGGTCGTCCTCTATGTTTTCCAGGATCCATTTTTTCGTTTGCAGGTGAAATTTCCCGAAGGCAACCTTTGCGGCGGCCATTTTTAGATACTGATTGATTGCAACCTGATTGGTTTCGATTGCATCGTCGCGGTCATTCTCTGGCTTTATTCGGCGGCCGTTCTCGTATGCCGCCACGATCTCGAGCCAGACCGCATGGGCAAGCGAAAGCCCGGACGCTCGCGCCAGCGCAGACTTCGCGGCGAGGACTTCCTCCTCATATAGGGGCTGGACGATGGCCACGAGAGCCCGTTGCAGGCCTTTAGGATACGAGTCAAAAGCCACACCCTCGGGGATCCAGAAAGGGCGAGAGCGCGTTGTGATTTCTGGAGCGTCCTGTGCGCGAGAAGAGTTTCCTTTTCTTGCAGTTGTTGCAACCATACCTTTCACCTCCGTGTGTCTGTGTTAAATAATTTCGCCATTGTCTTCCGAACAGGTTTGTGTCGACGAAGTTTCCCTGCCAGGGTGGTCGGCAAGCAGCGGGTCCAGCTTGCTCCCCGTGTCGTTCAGCTCGTCGTAGTAAATCGTATCCATTTCCATGCTTTCCATAACGATGGCCCGCAGTGGCTTTGGATCGGGAAAGCGCATGGCGAAAGTAAACCTCGCCAGGAACTGTTTCGACGGCCGCCACACGTTAACATCTGAAAA
>DASZFN010001066.1:0-11673 GCA_035939715.1 Gemmataceae bacterium
TGGCCGCCTTGTAGCCATCCTTCAAAAGCCGGCGCATCGACCTGCTATACGGCTTCAGCACCCGTCGATTATCCGCCTGCGGCTCGATCGTCTTCGACAGCCACCAGAGCGTGTTCACCGCATCCTTGACCCGCGTCCGCCGCACCGTCACCCATTCCGCGGGCGTCGGCAGGCGTGACGGGTTGTACCAGTAAAAATCCTGGGCCAGGTAGAAGAACCGCGTCAGGCGCAGAATGAGCTCGTACTGGTAAAGGGAGCGGGTGCCGCTTCCCGAGTTCCAGGCGCCGCCCAGTTCCATGACGAAGCTGCCGTCCGGCCGCAGCACGCGGTGGATCTCTTGGGCGAACGGCAAAAACCATTCCACATATTCATCCGGGGCGACGTTGCCATAGGCTTTCTTGCGCCGCAGGGCGAAGGGGGGCGAGGTCATCACCAGGGACACGGAATCCGCGGGCAGTTGCCGCAGGACCTCCAGTGCGTCCGCACGATAAGCCGTGCCGTGCGACGTAGTGTACGCCGGAACAAGGCGCGGCGAGACAACAGGGTTTGCTTGGAAATTCCGGTTCTTCCGGTTCATGGCGGCGGGGACTATAGCGACCCCGCTGCATTTTTCCAGGTCGCTTGTAAGACGGATTACCTAGTCGCTGTAGGACGGATTGCCAATCCGTCCTACCTGAGATGAGCTACCAGTGCTCGATGGGCCCCTTCGGCACGCTGACCGCATCGTCGAGGGCTTCGCTATCCTGCCACGTGGAGCGGCTCTCCAGTCGCTCAAGCTCGCCCAGTATGCTCATGAAATCAGCGACGCAGGCAATGCGGACCATCCGCTGCTGAATTTCCCGGCCCGGGTGAAGCACCTTGCAATACCAGTTCGCCACCTTGCGGAAGAGGAGACAACCGAAGCGTTCGCCGCGGTCGGCGACGAGCAGATGAAAGTGGCGCGACATGAAGGCCAGCCGTTGCGCGTAGCTCGCGGCCGGTCCGGCGTCGCCCGTCTCCTGCCAGTGCTGAAGCTGAGCGAAAAACCACGGATTGAGCAGCGCACCGCGGCCGATGGCGATGGCGGTGCAACCGGTGCGCGTGAACATGCGCTCGGCGTCGGCAATCGTGCGGATGTCGCCATTGCCGATCACCGGAATCCGTTGCACCGCCTCGGCGACGGCACGGATGGCCTCCAGGTTTACCATGCCGCCGAAGCCCTGGGCCCTGGTGCGGCCATGAATCGTGACACCCGCGACGCCGGCTTCCTCGAAACGGCGGGCAAAGAAGGGTGCGCTCAGGCTGCTCTCGTCCCAGCCGAGGCGCATCTTGACGGTCACCGGCAGCCGCACCGCCTCGACCACCGCATGCACAAGGCTGATGGTGCGGTCCACATCGCAGAGCAGCGCGGAGCCGCCGCCGCCGCGCGTGACCTTGTGCACCGGGCAACCCATGTTGATGTCCACGGCCGAGACGCCATAACCCTCCAGCCACTGGGCGGCCTCGCGCATCTCGGACGGCTCGGCGCCGTAAATTTGCACGGCCAGAGGCCGATCGGCCGGGCAGGTGCGCAGTAGCTCGCTGGTCTTGCGGCTGCCGCGCACCAGCGCCCGTGCGTTGATCAGATCAGTGGTGGCGAGCCCGACTCCCCCCAGTTCGCGTACGGCCAGACGAAAGCCGAGATTCGTGTAGCCGGCCAGCGGCGCGAGAAAGAACCGGCTTGGCACATGCAGCGAACCAAGCTGCACGCCGGCTGAGCGCGACAACGCGGCTGGCGGCAAATGGCCCGTCTGAGAAGGCGCCCCTGCGCCAGGGCTGCTATCCGCGATTTGTGGTTGTGTCATGACTTGCATAAGGATAGCTTAGCCGCAAATGGTCTTGGGTTGCCAGGCGAAGTAAGGGAACCGCACTGGCCGGAGGTCCCGCCCGGCACGCGGGACCTACAATCTTCGGTAAATTATGGCTGCAAGCACAGACTGCTGGGTTAATGGTCTCACGTTCGCCCAGGTGCTGGCACGCACCGCGGACCGTTTCGCGGACCAAGATGCGCTCGTTTTTCCTCAGGTTGGGGTTAAGCAGAATTATCGGCGGTTTCAGCTCCTGGTAGACGAGGCGGCGCTTGCCCTTATCGGTCTCGGCGTGCAGCCGGGGGACCATGTCGGCTTGTGGGCCACGAACTATCCGCAGTGGGTGATCCTGCAATTCGCAACGGCACAGATACGCGCAGTCCTGGTGAACATCAACCCGGCCTATCGCGCCAACGAGCTGGCCTACGTGCTCAACCAGGCCGATATCACGTGCCTGTTCCTGACCGATTGCTTCAAGGGATGCAGTTTTCCGAGTGTTCTCGCCGAGGTCTGTCCGGAACTTGCCGCCGGCAGTCTTCCTTCCGTGGCCTGTCCTGCCCTTCGGCATGTAATCAGCATCAAGGAGACGAAACCGCCCGGCATGCTGAGCTGGAGCGAGTTTTGCCGGCTGGCGACGAAGGCCTCGCCGGCCGAACTGCAGCGACGCCAGGCGGCGGCCGCCCCCGACGACGTCGTCAATATCCAGTACACCTCGGGCACGACCGGCTTTCCCAAGGGCGCCATGCTTACCCATCGCAACCTGCTTCTGAACGCCTGCCATGCCGGCCGCTGCCTGGCCTGCACCCAGGAGGACCGGATCTGCATCCCCGTGCCGTTCTATCACTGTTTCGGCTGCGTGCTTGGAACGTTGCTATGCGTCGTCCACGGTGCGGCGATGGTTATCCCGGCCGAGTCGTTCGATCCGCTGGCGACCCTCGAGGCGATCCAGAGCGAGCGTTGCACGGCCATCTACGGCGTGCCCACCATGTTCATCGCCCAGCTCACGCACGCGCGTTTCGCGGAGTTCGATTTGCGCAGCCTCCGAACCGGCATCATGGCCGGCAGCCCCTGCCCCATTGAAGTGATGCGCGCGGTGGCCGAGCGCATGGGCGCCCGCGACGTCACCATCGCCTACGGCCTTACCGAAGCCTCACCGGTCGTTACGCAGACCGCCGCCAGCGACGATCTCGAGCATCGTGTCAGCACCGTGGGCAAGCCGCTCCCCGGCCTGGAAGTGCGCATCGCCGAGTCCGGCACGACCAACCCTTTGCCGTTCGGTCAGTCAGGCGAGCTTCTGGTTCGCGGACACTGTGTCATGAAAGGCTATTACAAGAAGCCGGCCGAGACCGCGGCGGCGATTACGCCCGACGGCTGGCTGCACACCGGTGACCTGGCTTTACAGACGCCGGACGGCTCCTACCGCATTACCGGCCGCATCAAGGACCTGATCATCCGCGGCGGCGAAAACGTTTACCCCCGCGAGATCGAAGAATTCCTCTACACCCATCCCGCCATCGCCGAGGCCCAGGTCGTCGGCTTGCCGGACGCGAAGTACGGCGAAGAAGTGAGCGCCTGGATTCGCCTGAAGCCGGGGTCGCAATTAACCGCGGAGGAAGTGCGCCGCTTCTGCCGCGAGCGCATCGCCCATTTCAAGGTGCCGCGCTACGTGGAGTTCGTCTTGGAATACCCGACCACAGTCACAGGGAAAATTCAAAAATATCGGCTGCGCGAGATTGGCATCGAGCGCTTTGACCTTCACCAGGCAGCCCAGATCAAGACCGCCTAATTGTCTTCCTCTGTCCTTATCGCCAGCAAAGCGATATGCTTTTGCACCGTGAAAGACGTTGGAAAGTGTGTAAACTAGGCAAGCGCGCAAAAGAAAAGCGGTGGTGCAGCCGTGCACCACCGCTACTCCTCAGGTTGGTCAACACGACAAGCAGAAGTTTCTTCGATGGTGTTGACGGCGTCCCTGCCACGCTCTTGGGTCGGACCACCCCTTGGCAGTACTGGAAATATCGGCCGGCCGATCTGAGCAACTTGAACTTCTGAGTCGATCAGTCGTTTATTTGTGATTCCGTCCACAAAATGTTCCAGGCTTAACGGAAATTCCGGTGCGGTCATGGATAGACCCCGCCTCGCAAGCTTCCTTAGTCGCTGGCAATTCGCCTTTCTCCTGTCGCTGGCGCTTCATGCAGGTGTGCTCTGCCTGTGCCTCGGCACGCGGCTGGGCGGCGGCAAGGGAGGCGGCGGTTTCGCCCCAGCGATTGATACGCGCGCCGGCGACGCGCGCATGGAAGTCACCTTTGCTTTTGTCGAGGACCCGCCGCGCAAGAGCCGTCCCGCGCCAGCCAAAGCAATTGCCCCTCTTCTTGCCGCTCCCCTGAAGGTTCCGCAAGTTAGCGCATCGCCCGCGCGCCGACAAGCGGCGGCAAGCCGCCCTGCCTTGCCCGCGAATTCGGGCGCAGCCGAGGAGCAGGAGCCAATGCATGCCTCTCTGCCTGCAGGCGGCACAGGGGCCGGCTCAGGGAAAGGAAACGACCTTGGCACGACCAGTTTCTTCCAGATTGGCACGCAGGCCAGGCGTGTCGTCTACGTCATCGACCATTCCGCCAGCATGGGCCTGAATGCTTCCTTCGCCAGGGCAAAGCGCGAGCTTCTGGCAAGCCTGGAAAGACTGCCGGCGGATGCCTACTTCCAGGTCATCGTCTACAACCGCAGCAGCGAACTCCTCTCTCTCGGCAGCGGTTCAAGCCTGGCTGCGGCATCGCCGGAGAGCAAGCGCCGCGCCGCCGACACCCTGGAGCGACTCCAGCCGGAAGGCGGAACAGACTACATCCCCGCGCTGAAGCGCGCCCTGGCCCTCCAGCCGGACGTGATTTTCTTTCTGACCGACGGCGACGACCTGCGGCTCGATCAGATTCAAACCATCACGCAGATCAATCGAGGCCGCACCGTGATTCATGCCGTCGAGCTAAGCGGCCCACGCTCTTCGCAGGGCGCCTCGCGGCTGGAAGTGCTCGCCCGCGCCAACCAGGGCAGTTACCGATTCGTGCCGTTGGAGCGATAAAGGCTGTATGACCGTGCAGGATGTTGCAGCATTGTAACCAGGCGCGCCAGCGAGGTCCTCGCTGGCGCGCCTTGCTTCATGGTAAGCCGACGCGCCAGTTTTGAAGTCACGCTTTTTACAAGAGCTAGGACCCCTGCCGGCTTGTCCGGCAAGTGAAACAGTTCAGCAGCTAGGAAGGCTCGCCCCAGTTCGCCCCGACCCCTGCCGGCTCGTCCCGGCTCGTCCGGCAGGTGAAGCAGTTCACAGCAGCCAGGCCGCAACCAAGCCGAGGAACTCCTTCACCTGCCGGACGAGCCGGCAGGGGTCGACGATAGGAACAGCGCCTGCTAGCCCCCGAACTGCTTCACCTGCCGGGCAAGCCGGCAGGGGTCTGGCGAGAACAAGGCCATAGAGAAAAACGCACCGTTCAGAACGGCGCGGCGGGTTACAAGGCTGCAGAATCGTGCATGCTGGTTTAGCAAAGCCAGCCCTTGCCTTCTTCCAGAATCAACGTCTGCAGCGCCCGAATCCACGCCGGGTGGTCGTTCAAGCACGGGCAGCGATGCAGCGTTTCGCCGCCGGCGTGGCGGAATACTTCGCGCGATTCGTAACCGATTTCGTCGATCGTCTCCAGACAATCGGTCGTGAATCCCGGCGTGGCCACGAACACGCGCTTGATGCCCTTGCCGGCCAGGCTCCGGAGCGTGTCATCGGTGTAAGGCTGCAGCCACAAATCCCGGCCAAACAACGACTGAAACGTTTGCGTCCAGCGCCCCGTGGGCCACTGCAATTTTTCCAGCAGCAGGCGGGTGGTCTCCTGGACGTGCTGCGGATACGGATCGCCGCGCTCCACATACTTGACCGGAATGCCGTGAAAACTCAGGAGATAATGTTCGGGCTCTGCCGGCAATTTCATGAGTTCGTCGTAAATCACGGCGCTTACGGCATCGATGTAAGCGGGATGGCTATAGTAAGGTGGAATGATGCGCAGCGCAGGAACGCGCCGCTCGCGCATGAGCGCTTGAAAGAGCACATCGAAGGCGGAGGCGGTCGTTGTCGCCGAGTACTGCGGGTACATGGGCAGCACGATCAGGCGATCGACTCCTTTATCAATCAACTCCCGCACAACCTCAGCCACCGGCGGATTACCAATCTGCATGCCGAAGCGAACGGGTATGTCGGGAAAAAGCCGTTGCAGCGCCTCGGTCTGCAGCCGGGTGATGTGCAAGAGCGGCGAGCCGGTCTGCTGGTTCCAGATGCGCTGATACTTGGCCGCCGATTGTGCCGGCCGGGTCGGCAAGATGAAAAAGTTCAGGATGAACCACCAGCGCCAGCGCGGCGCCTCGATGACGCGCGGGTCGCCGAGGAACTGCCGAAGATAAGGCTTCAGCGCGGCCGGAGTCGGTGCGTCGGGAGTTCCGAGTTGGATGAGAAGGACGGCCGGGTTCGCAGGCATGCTCAATTCTATGCAGCCCGTGGAAAAAGGTGTCTGGAACCTTACATGTCTTCACGGTTCCAGACACCTTTTTCAACAGCCTGCTAGGCGCGGCCGGCAAATTCAGGAGCGGAGCGACCGAAGCGCGTTTCAGCCCACTCCGTCCCGATTTGCCTTCTTGCTTACTTCTTCTTGCAGCCGGGACCCTCCTTGGCGTCCTTCTTTTCCGTGATGTGCGCCTCGCCGCCCTGTTCCTTCAAGACCGCGGATTTTTCCGCGTTTATGGGCGTCCAGTGAGTCCATTGGGCCGGCACGTTGGCTTCGGCGAAGATTGCTTCCACCGGGCACTCGGGGACGCACGCCTCACAGTCGATGCAGTCCACCGGGTCGATGTAGAGCATCATGTCGTCCTGGTAGAAGCATTCCACCGGGCAGACGACCGTGCAATCGGTGTACTTGCAATCGTTACAGGGCTCGCAAACAGTGTGAGTCATGCGCTATCGTTCCTTTCTTCCCACAGGTCCGAAAAAGGCGTCGGCCGAACCACGGCCGCGCGCCTGGTATTTGATGCTAGGCATACCAATTTGCAGCACCGTTGTCCAGAGTCTGAATCACTTTAATCCAGGCGTTTTTGTCCCATGAAATGTGTCCCGGGCGACAAGATAGTCGCGCGCTCGTTTGCCCACAAGCGGCGCCCAAAGGGGCGAAGACAATTTCTGCTGATCTTGTAAGCGCTCGAGAAAACCGGTTGCAACGGCGGCCTTAACCGCTTCCGTGCCTTGCTCCAGCAGGCGTTCTACGAGGCTGAACAGTTCGTCGGCAAAGCCATACTCCCCCTGGTCAAATTGCTCAACCACGTAATCCGCGAGCCTCGCAGTCAGGAAACAGTAGCTGAAGGTCCCGTCTTCATGAATCCAATCATCCGCACTATGGACAAGAGGACCTCGAAAGCCGGGGCAGCATTGAACCAGCAATGGGATAAGTTCGTGAAGCTCGATTGCTGGCATGTTGGTCATGGTCTCTACTACCACATCTACAGCATATTTAGCGGATCCACGTCTATCGTGAATTCCACGCCCGACGGCACGCGGACCACCGGCGTCACCGCGCGCAGCAGTTGATGGAGACTGGCGGCACTGGCGGATTGAAGCTGGAAATGGAAGCGGAAATAGTTCTTGAGCCGAAAGACCGGCGCCTCGGCCGGCCCCAGAAGCCGAACCGCGGCGTGCGGCGTGGCCGCGCCGGCCAGGCCTTGCATGGCCGTGTGGAAAGCGCCGGCTAGCTTTTCGGCAAAGACGCGGCCGGCCGCTTCTTCCCGGCTTCGCACGATCAGGCGAATCAACCGCTCGTAGGGTGGGTAATTGTGCGTCCGCCGGTGCGACAACTCGGCCTTCACGAAGCCGGCATAATCATGGGTCGCGGCGAAGGCGACCGCCGGATGTTCGGACGTGAACGTCTGAATCAGGACCTTGCCGCCGTTAGGGCCGCGGCCGGTGCGGCCGGCGACCTGGGCCAGCAACTGAAAGGTACGCTCCGCGGCACGAAAGTCGGGAATGTGTAAACCGACATCGGCATTGATCACACCCACGAAGGTGACGTTGGGAAAATCGAGTCCCTTGGCGATCATTTGCGTGCCGAGCAGGATGTGGATGAGCCCGCCCCGAAATGCACTGAGCACGCGCGCATGGCTGCCGCGCTGCTTCATGCTGTCGCTGTCCATGCGGCGGACGACGTAGCCGGCGAACTTTTCCTCGATCTCGGCTTGCAGCTTCTCCGTGCCGAGCCCCTGGTAGCGGATGGCGCTCTTACCGCAGGCGGGACAAAGGTCCAGCGGCTTCTGTTCGTAGCCGCAGTAATGGCAGAGCAGGACCTCGCGTTGCCGGTGGTGCGTGAGCGCCAGGTCGCAAAAGCGGCAACTGGCCACGTACCCGCACGCCGGGCAGTGCACGTGCGTGGAGAAGCCGCGGCGGTTGAGCAGGAGAATGGCCTGGCCGCCGGCGCGCAGCGCTTCGCGCAGCGCGCGCTCGAAGCTCATGCTAAGCGCATGGAAGCGGCCGCCGCCAAACTTCTCGTGACGCAGATCGATCAGGCCGACCTGCGGCAGGGGCCGTTCCAGCACGCGGTTGGGCAGCGATAGGCGTTTGTACTGCCCGCGCTCGGCGTTGTGCCAGCTTTCCAGGGACGGCGTCGCCGAGCCCAGGATGATGGGAATGTTTTCCAGCCGCGCCCGCATGACCGCGACATCGCGCGCGTGATAGCGCGGCGTCGTGTCCTGCTTGAACGTGCTCTCATGCTCCTCGTCGATGACGATGAGCCCCAGCTTCCGCGCCGGGGCAAAAATCGCGCTGCGTGCCCCGACCACCACCTGCACCTGGCCGGCAGCCACACGCCGCCAGTGTCCGCCGCGCTCGGCATTGCTGAGATGGCTATGCAGCACGGCCACCTGGCTGCAGCGGCCTTGAAAACGCTGGATCGTCTGCGGCGTCAGGCTGATCTCCGGAACCAGAACGATGGCCTCTTTCCCCTGGCGAACCACTTCCTCAATGGCGCGCAGATATATCTCGGTCTTGCCGCTCCCCGTGACGCCGTGTAGCAAGAACGCATTGAACCCGCCTTGCTTCAAGGCCTGCTCGAGGGGCGTGTAGGCCTGAAGCTGGTCGTTATTCAAGGTCACGGCCGGCTCCGGCGCTTCCGTCTCTTCATGACTCTCCGGCGGCCGTTCTACGCGCCGAACAGTACGCCGGGCCAGTCCCTTGCCGATCAGTCCTTCGAGAGGCACCGGGCCGCAGCGTGCCAGCCTCGCGAGCTGGCGGACTTCAAGCGGTTTGCCGGCGGAGCGCAGCTTCTCCCAGGCCACGGTTTGCTTGGCCGTCAATTCAGGCAACGGCTGCGGCAGTTCCGCTTCCGGCACGGCCTCCACAAAGCTCATTGCGCGGGTGCCTGCCCGCGCGCGTGCGCCCGAAGGAACCACGGCATTCAAGACCTGGCCCCAGCCACAAAAATAATAGTCCGCCATCCAGCGCGTGAGCCGCAACAAGTTCGGCGTAAGGAGCGCCTCATCATCCAGCACGCGCAGCAAACTCTTGACGGCGCGTTCCGGCCCTTTATCGCCGATGCCGACGCAGTAGCCCACCGTGGCCCGGTCCCCGCGCCCGAAAGGAGCCTGCACGCGCTTGCCGACGGCGATTTCATCGCGCAAGGCTTCCGGCACGGCGTAGCTAAACGCATGATCGAGCGGGCGGTCAAAGACGATCTCAGCAAACAGGCCGGTGTGTGGTGCCGGAGTATCTCCGGCCGCGCCGAAGAGGTCGCCCTGTTTCGCGGTGTCTGTTGCCGGATCCTGAAGAATAGCTGGCAAATCGGCCATAGTGTTCATATTTATAGTATAGCGACACTATGCCTCGTAAACCATCATTATCCGACGTTTATTGCGCTTTCAGGAAGCTAATGTCCGATCTCCGGGTGGCATGGGTGGCAAGGTCGCGCTCCCCTTTCGGGTCGCGGCTAAAACTACGGCTCGACCCGGTATTTCACCAGTGCCTCCTCGCGGACCTCGAGCCCCAATCCAGGTCGTTTAGGCGGCACAATTTGCCCATCGACAATGGCCGGCGTTTCGACGAACGCCGGGGCAAACCAGGGCAGATATTCCACCATATGCACCTGGGGCAAACCGCAAGCCAGATGCACGGCCACCTCTGGCATCAGGTGCGGCGCCATCGGCTTGTGAAAACAGTCTGCCAGCGCCGCTACCTTCAGCCATGCTGTCAAGCCGCCTACGTGGGTGACATCCGGCTGCACGACGCCGACACAGCCGCGCTGCAAATAGCTGTGAAATTCCCCGAGCGTATACAGGCTCTCGCCGAGCGCGATGGGTATTTCCAGCTTCTCGACCAGGCGGGCGTGTCCCTCGACATCGTCGCACGCGATCGGCTCCTCGAACCAGTCGGCGCCGATCTCCTCTTCGAAGAAGTGGCCCATCGACAGGGCGGTGCCGAAGTCGTAGCGCTGGTTGGCATCAACGGCCAGCCAGACATCCTCGCCAAGGGCCTCGCGCACGCGGGTGACTTTCTCGGCATCGATCTCTGGATTGGGGTTGCCGACCTTGAGCTTGACGCCCACCAGTCCCTGGTCGATGTAAGCCTGGGCTGCTTCCAGAATCTCATCCGCGCTCATCCACAGCCAGAGTTCGGCCCCATAAGCCGGCGACGCTTCGCGCGCCCCGCCCAGCAATTTGTAAAGCGGCAGTCCAGCGGCCTTGCCCTTCAGGTCCCAGAGCGCCATGTCGATGGCCGAATAAGCCTGGGTCACCAGCCCGCTGCGGCCGATGCTGTACAGCCGCCGCGCCACGGTCGCCAGCAGGCGCTCATGGTCGAGCGGATCCTCGCCCATGACGAGCGGCGTCAGGTCATCGCTGAGCGTCGCCTTGAGGGCGCGTCCGCCGTGCAGCCCCCAGGCGAAGCCGACCCCGCGATGGCCGGCGTCGGTATCGACGGAGGCGATCAGCAGAAAGACATGATCGATGGAGCCATGCGGATCTTCGCCCGTGGTGATGGGCCGGGGAAGGGGGAGACGGAGAAGCTCGCTGTCGACCTGGGTGATGCGCATGGCAGTTGTCGGTCCCTCGGTGAATCAATCGCGTTAATACGGCTCCGGTTATTCTATTTGCCCCGTCGCCAGTCTGCGGCCCAGCACGCTATGGTAGCGGCCGTAACAGAAATAAATGATCATGCCCAGAACCAGCCAGCCAATGAGCCGTGCCCAGGTCTCCAGCGGCAGAAACATCATCATGGCGACGTTCACGAGCATGCCGGCCGGGGCGACGATGAACAGCCCGGGACAGCGAAACGGCCGCTCGGCCTCGGGACGCCGGATGCGCAACAGAAGCACCGAAGCGCAAACGATGGTAAAGGCGAGCAGCGTGCCGATGTTGACCATGTTAAAGAGCAAATCGATCGGCGTCAGCGCGGTCACCACGCACAGAATGCCGCCGGTCAAGAGCGTGGACAGGTGCGGTGTCCGGAAACGCGGATGCACGGCGCCGAAGACCCGCGGCGGCAACAGGCCGTCTCGCGCCATGGCCAGGAAGATGCGCGCCTGGCTCAAGAGCGTGATGAGGATCACGCTGGTGATGCCGGCAACGGCTCCGGCAGCGATTAGCCCGGCCGAGATCGTTAGTGCCGTGCTTTGGTGCCTGTCGGATAGCCGGCGAAACGCTTCCGCCACCGCTGCCTCGGGGTCAATCACCGGATAGGGCTCCATTCCCGTGATGACTGCCGTAACGCCGAAGTACAAGATCGTGCAGATGACGAGCGAAGACAAAATCCCGATCGGCACGTCGCGCTGCGGTTTCTTGGCTTCCTCGGAGT
>DASZFN010001067.1:0-4253 GCA_035939715.1 Gemmataceae bacterium
CGCTGCGTCGCGACCGCCCGCGCCACTGGTTCTTCCGCTGGACCGGCCGTCTGGGCATGCTGCCCGCTGCCGCGTTTTACGTGCTGATCGTCTACCTATCGCAATACATCGCCTGGTCCGGCATCGGCAGCCTCTACGAACAGCACGCCTTTCTGATCCCGGTGCCGTTTGTCGGTTTGTAAAATTACGACGTCCTCATTCTGGACGTGATGCTAACCATCGGCTTTGAACACCAACAAGATTACCCAGCCATGCTGCTTCGGCTCGTTGAAGCCACTACTTTGGCTTCCACCAGGATACGTAGCGGCTCCAGCGGGCAGCACCGGTGGAACTGTTCAATTTCTTACCCCAGGTTTGAGACTGAGCAGCGATTCCGCCTCGCGCACGAAGGCTTGTGATTCTTCATCTTTTTTCCATCTGGGCTGTCTCATGACCTCGCGCAAGCGCTGCAACATGGACTGCGCCTGCTCCTGCTTTCCAAGCCGGTGATGCGCCATGGCTAGAAATGCCCGGTCGCCCGGGAACGGCCCCTTGTACAAGACTATGTTCAGCTTCTCGGAGCGAGCCAGCGTGGCCAGCGCCGCTTGATAGTCCCCGGCACGATACTGAGCCCCGCCAAGTGTGTTCTGATACGAGCCGTTGTCCTGAATCAGACGACAAGCCTCTTGAGCCTCAAGAAGGCTCTGACGGTAGGCCGCGGCGGCGAGACCCGGCTTGCAAACCACCGCCCAGCTCGTATTGTATTTCCTGCTTTACGAAGTATCCCAACGGACCCGGCTGGGATTCACTGTGTTCCCTTCCGCTACGTGCGTTGCATTGGCGGCTGGTCGATGCTGCGCAGGCGACCGTCAACTTGGTCGGTTGGGCGAGCCAGGAGCCAGGCTGTCTAACGGAGGGCAATTGTTGCGCAGAAACCAGCGCCAGCCTTGTTGGGGAGACGTAATCAATAGCTGTGCCACACAGGCAGAGTTCGGGCCTTCAGCGAAACACGACTTCGTAATAAATGGCCTTGTCCTTCGCCCCGTCGAGCATGAACTGTCCGTCCGTCATGGCAAGTGTTCGGCCGGTGCGGCGGCCATCGTGGTCGAGGACGTTCACGGCCGCGATCAGCCGGTCCGCGATGGTCACCGTCGCCTTCACCGGCTCCAGGAGGATCGGCGGCCCGCCGTTCTTCAGCACCCTGTTATCGGGCACGAAGTAGGTAAAGCCTGTGTTGCTCTGCCGGGCCAGCACGATCAACAGGGCCCGCTTGCCGCCGACCAAGTCTTCCCCGCGCTCCAACGCCGTCAGGAAAAGAGACGCGAACGGGGACTCGAGCCGGACTCTTACGTTGCCGAGCGCCTGCTCCTTGCCGCCAGCGAAGCCGACGACGGCCTTCGTGCCCGCGGTATTCACTGTGAAAAAACCCCGGCCGGCCGTGTCCCAGGCCAGCTGTCCCGTCACCGACTTTATGACAGAGCCCTGGCTGTAGCGGCCCAGGTCCGGCAGCAATGACCGCTGGGACTTCTCGGTAAACTCGACGACGACACGCCCCGCGGCCAGGGCTTCCGGGGGCACGCTGCCGCCGAACGTTTTCACGTCGCCGTGCTGATCCACTTTGTCGGAAAAGGAGAAGCGGCCCTCGGCCAGGTTGGCCGGGCTGACGCGGCGCACCGCGATGACCTCTCCCTCCTTGACGTCGCTGCGGTAGATCATCCGGGCCAGGGCCGGGAACTGGCCCAGCGACGTGGGAACGTCCGCCTCCCAGACACCCCAGGGGAATTGGCCCCCGAGGTCGCCGAAGACCCGGCGGTTGGCCTGAGACTGGAACTCGTAGGAGGCGTCCCAGCCTTGCAGGCCCATCCCGTAGGCCGCCACGATAGCCGGCCCTTCCGCGGCGTAAACGTTCGGGTAGACGTGGATCCACTCGGACAGGGCGAACGGCCGATCGTGCACCTGTTGGAGGCCGCTGCCGAAATAGCCGCTGCCCGGCCGGGCGAGCATGGAGGCGAACATGTCCGGCCCCTTGCCCTCGAAATAGTTGTGCCGGTCGATGTAGCCGACCTTGTAATCGGAGTACAGGTTGTAGTAGTGCGGCAACATGCTGGGGGCCTGCCAGGGCGAGCCGCTCAGCGGGCCGCGGTAGCCGGCGTCACGGATGGCCTTGACGAAGCGGCCATAGAAGCGGTCCTGAACGTCGTGCAGGAAGGCGGCCGTGTCCAGCAGCCGGCGCCGCGCCCCGCCCTTCTGGCCCGGCAGGTGATCGGCGCCGAAGAACCATGGGTTCAGCTGCGGCATGATGCTGCTTTCCGCCAGCGTCTCGCCCGGGCGCAGGGCCTTCCCCCAGGCCGCCTGCAGTTTCTCCTGCGACTCGTAGCGCTCCTTCAGCCAGGCCGCGAACCGGTCCATGAAGCGCTTCTTGTAAGTCGGGCAAGCGTTAAACGCCTTCTCGGAGGTGTAGAAGAAGATGTCGTCCTCATTCTGCAGCTCGAGGAAGCACAGGGCTGGCTCGTCGGCATAGATCCGGCCAGTGGAGGGGTTCTTGTGCTTCAGCAGATTGACGACCATCTCGATCATCAGGTCCTGCACGTCCTCTGCGAAGTGGATGAAGGCATACGTGTTGCCCTTGAGCTCCCTGGCGATCTCGTTGTAGGCCAGCAGCCGCTTGCTGTCGCCGGGCACGACGTGGAAGCCGTAGGTGTGCGACCAGCCGAAGTAGACGCCATGCTCTTTCAGTTTAGAGACGAAGTAATCCAGCCGGTCGAGCCCCCTATGGTCCATGCGCGTGGAGTCGTTGGGGTCGCCGATACCCATCTGGCCGGTGGGGTAGGAAAACTTGTGCATGCGCACGGCATTGATGCCGTACTTGGCGAAGCGGGCGGCCGTGAAGTCCGCTGTCTCGCGGTCGGGGGCGTTGGCGGTGTAGGACAGGTTCACGCCCCAGAACTTGACGGGCGTGTGGTCCTCGAATGCGAAGCTGTCCTTGACCATGCGGACGCCGCCGTGCTTGCCCGCGGGGCGGTCGAGCCACTCATCCATGTCGATGACGCCCGGAACCATCTCCTTCGCAGGCTGGAAGGCGAACCAATCGGGACCGGCCAGGCTCCCACTGAACTTGTCGAGGCCGGCCTGCGTGGCGTGGAAGGCCAGGTCATCGGGGAAGCTCAGCGTCAGCGTCACGCGGCGCTTGCCCTGGCGGAACAGCTCCGACGCCAGCACCACGCGCATGCCGTTGTCGAAAGCGACGGGGCATGGGGGATCGAGCTTCAGCACGATCGTACCGCCCTTGTCGAAGGCAAACTCGGCCTGCGCCGTGGCCGGGGCGGAACGAATGCCGCGGATGGGCAGCGCGAGCTTAGTCTGCTTGCCATCGGCATGAGTCAAAGTAAGCGTCCCCTGGCTGCCCTGCGACTCGAAGTTCACGGCAGCCATCAGCATTGTGATCGGCACGTCCCGGGCCGACTCCAGGTCGTAGCGGAAGGCCACCTGCCGGGCGGCCAGCTGCCAGGCCTCGAACTGGACGTCGATGACCTCGCCCTCTCCCTTGTTCACGACGAAGGGGGCGCGGACCGAGAGTCTTTCGCCCTTGGCCTTCTGCTGGGCCTGCATCCCGACCCAGGCCCACTTAGCTCCCCAGCCGCCAAGGCCGATGTGGAAGACCGGCCGGCCGTCGCGGTAGAAGCTGAATGACAGCGAATTGTCCGGATTGATCAGGGCGGTCCACGGCTCGGCCGTGGGCGCGTTTGAAGGGAAAATCAGGAGGAATGTCAGCGCCGCCCACTGACGCCGTCCGAAGCCAGCGCTCGGTGCTTTCCTGGACATGGCGATCTCTCGAATAGAATCTGGGAGGGCCCAGATCGGCGCTCGCAGAATTCACGGGGGCTTGGGCGATCAGATGTAACCCGGTTCACACGTCGTGTAAAAATAATGTAGCAGGTAGTGCGACACCCAGGGTCGGCTACCGGATTTTCCCGGACAGTTGTCAGACCGACACGAAGCGCGGGCCGGCCCGTAGAATCAGAACGGCTTCCGGTTCGGAAACTGGCCCTGACTCCGACCTTTGGAATAGACAAGATTGCGTTTCCTTGCACCCTGAACGAGGCAGCGAAGCTGGCGCCAGGAAAAGAGGTAAAAATTCTATCTCCTTGTTTCTCGGGATCCCAGACCTCCTTGACCTTGGCACTCCAACAATGGGTGGAAACGGATTATCCCCATTTGCCCATATCAGAATCATAGGTGGCGCGAGTTCAGTCTCCAAGGCGGAGACGGGTCCC
>DASZFN010001068.1:0-9297 GCA_035939715.1 Gemmataceae bacterium
GCCGGGAGTGGACGTCGCGCTCATCAAGAAGCTGGAGCTCCCCGCTACGATCGAGCGCACGCACGTGGGCTTCATGGGCTGTCACGGGGCGCTGAACGGTTTGCGCGTGGCGCGGGCATTTGCCGACGCCCATGCCGACGCCCGCATCCTGCTCTGCGCCGTGGAGCTTTGCGGCTTGCATTATCACTACCAGCGGAGTCCGAAGAAAATGATCGCCAACGCCCTGTTCGCGGATGGGGCGGCGGCGCTCGTGGGTGCTCCTGGCGATAATACCGGCCCGGCCTGGCAGGTGGCCGCGTCAGGCTCGTGCATCTTTGCCGATAGTGAACAGGCCATGACCTGGAACATTGGCGACCATGGCTTTGAAATGACCCTGGCGACCAAGGTGCCGGAATTGATCGCCCAGAACTTGCGACCGTGGTTTGTGCAATGGTTGGGGAATAACGGGCTCCGCCTCGCAGATATTGCTTCCTGGGCCGTTCATCCGGGCGGGCCGAAAATCCTGACAGCGGTAGAACAGGCCCTGGGTCTGGACAGGGATGCGACCGCAGTTTCCTGGGAAGTGCTGGCGGAATGCGGCAACATGTCCTCGGCGACGATCCTGTTCCTCTTCGATCGCTTGCGCAAACGCAACGCAGCACGTCCGTGCGTGGCGCTCGGCTTTGGGCCGGGTCTGACGGCTGAGGCGGCTCTCCTGCTATGAACGGGCACGTCGATACCAGCATGAAGCCGGCGCTTCTCGGCGGCACACCGGTGCGGCCCGAAGGTCCGCCGGCCTGGCCGGTTGCCGATCCGGACATTCTTGAAGCCTTGCAAAGGGCGTATCGCGAAGGCTCCTGGGGCCAGTACCGCGGTGTCCATGTGGAGCGGCTGGAGCAGCGTCTCGCTGAATATCATCAGACGCCCTTTGTACAGACCTGCGGCAGCGGAACGTTTGCGGTCGAGCTGGCCTTGCGCGCCCTGAAGGTTGGTCCGGGCGACGAAGTGATTCTCGCGGCTTATGACTATCCTGGAAATTTTCTCAGCGTACATGCGGTCGGTGCCGTTCCCGTGCTCGTGGACGTGACCGCCAACAACTGGAATCTCGATCCTGTAAAGGTCGAAGAAGCGCTACGTCCTGCCACGCGGGCCATCATTGTCTCCCATTTGCACGGCGGGGTAGTGCCGATGCAGGAGGTCATGGAGGCGGCGCGCGGCGCCAACGCGGCCGTGATCGAGGACGCCGCGCAAATGCCGGGCGCCGTCATCGAAGGACGTAAAGCCGGCACCTGGGGCGACGTCGGCATCTTGAGCTTTGGCGGCTCCAAGCTTCTGAGCGCCGGTCGCGGCGGCGCCTTGCTGACGCGGCACGCCGAGGTATGCCAGCGCGCCCGCGTCTACCAGCATCGCGGCAACGTGCTCTGTCCGCTCTCGGAGCTGCAAGCCGCCGTGTTGCTCCCGCAACTGGAAAAGCTCGACACCCGCAACGCCCAGAGAAGTGAAGGCGCGCGCCGAGTTTGTGCCGACCTGAAGCGCTTCTCCGGGCTGGCGCCGTTCCTGAATCCCTGCGCCAGCGAACCCGGTTACTACAAGCTTGGCTTTCAATTCGACGGCAGCCGCTTCGGGCTGCCGCGCGACCGCTTCGTGGCCGCCTGCCGCGCCGAGGGCGTTGCCTTTGATGAAGGATTGCGCGCCCTGCACATGGGCCGTTCGCCGAGCCGCTTCCGTCAAGCTGGCACTCTCACCGAGGCCGAACGCGCGCATGCAGGCGCCGTCGTGCTCCATCATCCGGTGCTGCTGGGCTCGCCGGAAGACATTGAGCAAGTCCGGCTGGCTGTGGAGAAGATCGCCCTCCATGCCGAGGAATTGAGGAATCTTCAATAGAATCCTCGCTTGTCGTAGGACGGATTTTAATCCGTCCTGAAACCAACAACAGCTTTTTCAATGTCAGCTATATCACCGTGCGGTCCGGCAGCATAACCGGCACCGCGGGAGACTTGTCCCCGTGGAGCGACGATTGTCAGCCGGGCCGTCAGTCGTGGCTCCACCGGGGCAAGCCCGGCGGCGGCCATTGGTATGTATGCATCGGTTACTGGCCGCCAGTCATCGATCCACCGGGACAAGCCCGGGTGGAGTCGTTATTGCGAAATCGCGCACGCTGATTTAGCGAATCCGAGCGCTCACGGTTTCTTTGTCGACTGGTTGAATCAACCCTCTTTCGGTGATGATGCCCGCGATGAGGGAGGCAGGCGTGACATCAAAGGCAGGGTTGTAAGCATTTACGCCTTCCGGGGTGGTTTGGCAACCGAAGCCGTGCGTGATTTCACGTGGGTCGCGTTGCTCGATGGGGATGGCATCGCCTGTCGGCAAGGTGAGGTCGAAGGTGCTGGAGGGCGCGGCGACGTAAAAGGGAATGTGGTGGGCGCGGGCCAGCAAGGCGACGCCATAAGTTCCGATCTTGTTGGCGGTGTCGCCGTTGGCCGCGATGCGGTCGGCGCCGACGATGACGGTTTGCACGCGCCCTTCTTTCATCACCTGCGCGGCCATGCTGTCGCAGATCACCGTTACGTCAATGCCGCGCTGCTGCAGCTCCCAGGCGGTCAGGCGCGCTCCCTGAAGGAGGGGCCGGGTCTCATCGGCATAAACTTGAAAGCGCCTGCCCAGTTCGGCAGCCCGGAACAGGACGGCCAGAGCAGTCCCATAGTCGGCCGTGGCGAGCCCGCCGGCGTTGCAGTGCGTCAAGATGCCCTGCCCGTCCGCGATCAGGTGCGCTCCTACTTGGCCAATCGCCCGGCACATGCGGCGGTCTTCCGCTTCAATGGCCAGGGCCTCTTGCAGAAGTAGTGCTGTCAATTGCGGGGCGCGCCTCTCTTCAGACAGGCCGCGGACACATCGTTCCATGCGCTCGACGGCCCAGAAAAGATTGACCGCGGTTGGCCGGCTGGTGCGCAGATATGACGCCACCTCGTGAAGCCGATGCAGGTAGGCACCGTGCTGCGAATCTGTGAACCCTTGCATTCCCAGGACCACGCCCATGGCCGCCGCCACGCCGATGGCGGGAGCGCCGCGCACGCGCAGAAGGCGAATGGCCTCCCAGATTTCCTGGACAGTGCGACAGTCCCGGTACTCCAGGCGCATCGGCAGCTGGGTTTGATCGATGAGCCGGATGAAACCGTCGGTGCCGCCGACCCAGGCAATGGTTCGCGGGGCTTGATCTTGGGCCATGGGAATCCCGTCAACGGTTCTCCGCCGTCCGCAGCTTGCCGACGCTGCCGAGGATTTTGAGGGCCGTGTCATGAAGCTTGCCGTTGCTGGCCAGCACATCGCGACGGTAGATGCTCCTGGAGCCGTCCCAGTTGCTGAAGCGGCCGCCGGCCTCTTCGACAATGGCCATGATCGACGCCACGTCCCAGGGACTGACGCCGTGCTCGACCATGAGCTCCCCCGAGCCCTGGGCGACAAGGACGAAGCCGTAGAAGTCGCCGAAGCCGCGCTGGCGGTGTGTACGCACGGCCAGATCGAGAAACTGTTCCTGGCAACCAGCTTTGATGAACCAGGACAGGCTCGAGTAGAAGATTTGCGCCTCGCTTAACTCGGTGACGTCCGAAACGCGAATGCGCCGGTTGCCGCGATAGGCCCCGTCGCCGCGCAGCGCCCGGTACGTCAGGCCAAGGGCGGGAACTTCGGCGACGCCGGCGATTTGCTCACCCTGGTATTCCAGGCCGACCAGCGTTCCCCATATCGGAATGCCGCGTACAAAGCTGCGCGTGCCGTCGATCGGGTCGATAATCCAGCGATAGCCGCTCGTGCCGGGAGCATCGCCCGATTCTTCTCCGAGGAAGGCGTCGTCCGGGAAAGCGCCGAGCAGCGCTTGGCGTAGCAGCGCCTCGGCTTCGCGGTCCGCGATCGTGACCGGCGACAGATCCTTCTTCAGGTCGATCGTGAAAGCCCCGTCGAAATAGTTCAGGGCCAGCTTGCCGGCCCGCTGGGCGGATTCTACGGCCAGTTCATATCTGGTGCGCCAGTCGGAATTCACGGAAAGGTCCTCTGAGGAGTACTGAGTACCAAGTACCGAGTACCAAGTACCGAGTACCAAGTACCGAGTACCGAGTACTGGGTACTCCTTCACTTGCCGGCCACTACCCAGTACGACTCGACTTCTAATGTTCCTTTGCCGGCACCACCCGGTATTTCACCGTATTGGGCGTTTGACTTGGCGGTTTTTCGTAAGGCAGAGACTTCAGGAACTCAACCAGGTCATCGATCTCTGCCGGTTTCAGGTGGCTGGTCTTGCCGTGCTTGTCTTGCTTGTTGCAGATTGTCAGAACATCAGCCAGCGTCCTCGCGTGGCCGTGATGCAAGTAGGGCGCGGTGCGGTAAATGCCCAGGAGCGTGGGCGTGTCATATTGCGGACCCATTTTCTCCGTGGGGTCTTGCGTGCCTGTGCCGACGTCGTGAAGCTTGTACGGTTTCGTTAGCGAGCTATCGGTGTAGTAGGGCCCGCTGTGACATTCCGCGCAGCCGACTTGTTTGCTGAAGAAGAGCTGCTTGCCGCGCTCGGCCCCCGCAGACAGCTTACCGGGAGCCGGAATGTGAGGCGACAGGCGGAAGTCGAAGGAGTTGCAGTAGATGGCCAGCGCATCCAGATCCTTGGAACGACCGGCCAGCGGCTCTTCAAGCTCGGTCTTTTCGAAGCCTTCCTTGGGCTTGATCGATTCGTGCAGCAGGCCGCGGCCCTGCATCAGGCGGCTGCGGATGGTGTACTCGAAATCCTGGACCTCATCGCGATCGGCCGACCAATGGAGTGGATGCGTGTGCGCCAGGCCGAACAGGGCAGTGGTTTTGCGCAAGCCCTCGGGATTGTGCCAGACGCGGCCATCCGAGTGTCCGTCGGGATGGCAGGAGAAACAGGCCACCCAACGGCGTGCGCTCATGGGCGGCAGGGCTGTGTTGAAGAGGATTTTGCCGCGCACCCATTCCGGCGTCTTGGGCGGCTTGCACACCGGCACCGTGGCCAGAAGCCGCATCGTGTACGCGTCATGCACGCCGACGGCAAAATCCAGCGCATTGTAGATGTAGACCAGCTTGCCATCCGGACTCACGCGCACGGCGCGCGGATTCTGGCCGACGCGCACTGCCCGGCCAATGCGCTCGATCTCCTGGTAATCGTCATCAATGACGCGCGACACGTTCATGTCGTTCGTGCCGGCGTAGATCGTGTAGAGATGGCTGCCGTCCGGCGACAGGGCGGCCTCCCAGGCGTTGGTGACCACGTAGACGCCGTTATAGGTGTCCATGGCGAACGAAGTGCGGCGCTTGCCGCCGCTCGGCGGGACCAGATCGCAAACCGACACGTGCGGGAAAATCGAGCCGCCGCCGTCGATGACTTCGGTGCGCGAACGGACATGGGACAGATACGCCTTGGGCCGGCGCGGATGCAGGATGACGTTGCGGCAAAGATTGTCCGTCGCATGGCCGGGCCAGGTGTCCGTGACCACGGGCTGCCCGCCTGGGACGAGATCCAGCGCGTGCAGGGCGCCGCTCAGAAATTCCGTGACGTACAGCCGCCGCTCATCCGGACTCAAGGCTACGCCGCGAAGGAAAGCGCGGGCTTTCACCGTGCCAGCGAGCTTCATCTCCTTTAAATCGATCTTGCTCACCAGCCCCGGATATTCATGGGTGACCCAGGCCGTGTCGCCCGCCTTATTAGCCACGATGCCGTAAGGCTCATTGGGCACGCTTAGCTTTTTGAGCACGCGGCCCGTGCGCGCGTCAAAGAACACTACCTGGTCTGCCCGATACACCGTGGCGGCCGCTAGCGGCCCGGCGCCGATCCAAGTGACGCACTCGGGCTTTTCGCCCACTTCGATTTCCCGGAGCGCCTGGCGGGAAGCCGTGTCAACCACGGTCACCGTGCCGTTGTCCGAGTTGGCGACAAGGAGCAGCGCGCCGTCGGGCGAAACGTCCATGAGACTGTTGGACGAGCCCGCGCATACTGCTGCTGTCCCGCATAACAAGAGAGCTGCGGCCATCACGACGCGAAGCAGGAGCATGGCTCGGTCCTTTCCTTCAGTCCCCATCACGGCATTTGAGGTACCTTCAATTTATCGACCGCTGCCGTTTGAACAATGTAGGTCAGAATCCTGAGCTACGGCAAGTTGACCCCCAGGGCGAAAACAGGCTATAATCCTGATGTTCACCGCATCTATTTCACCAAGTCATTGCCCAGCTAGCGCCAAGGCCGCAGTGCGGCGGCAGAACGGCCGGTAAATGCCTTCGGACTCTGCAGGCAAGCGCAAGGCGCCCCGGATCATCGGCCCTTACCAGCTCCTCAAGCGCATCGGCGCCGGCGGCATGGGCACGGTCTTCCGGGCCCGTCATCTCCATCTCGGGCGCGAAGTCGCTTTGAAGGTCCTGCCCCCGAACCTGGCCGACAAGCCGGAACTGCTCGCGCGTTTCAGTCAGGAGGCCAAGAACGCGGCCAAGCTGCGTCACGAACACATCGTCACGCTTTACGAGCAAGGCGAGGATGACGGCCTGCATTACCTGGCCATGGAGTATGTCGAGGGCAGAAACCTGCACCAGTACATCGACGAGCAGGTCCGCCTCGACCCGGAGGAAGCCCGCCAGCTCATGATTCAGGCGGCCCGGGCCCTCGACCTGGCCCACCAGGAAGGGATCATCCACCGCGACATCAAGCCTTCCAACTTCATCCTGACCGAAAAAGACGGCAAGCCCTTCGTCAAGCTCACCGACTTCGGCCTGGCGCGCAGTCTGGATGACGTTGATTACAAGGTGACGCGCACGGGCACCACGGTGGGCACGGTCGATTACATCGCTCCTGAGCAGGCGCGCAACAGCCGCTCCGCCGACATTCGCAGCGACATCTATGCCCTGGGCTGCACCTTCTATCACATGCTTGCAGGCCGGGTGCCCTTTCCCGAAGGCGACATGACCGAGCGCCTGCTCAAGCACGTGGAGGCCGCGGCCGAGGATGTGCGCAAGTTCAATCCGAAAGTGCCGCCCGGCATGGTGGTGGTGCTGAACCGCATGATGGCCAAGCGGCCCGAGGACCGCCAGCAGACGCCGCAGGAACTGTTGCAAGACCTGGAACACTTGCCCAGCGGTCCAGTGCTGAGCCCGCGGGAATTGCTGGAAGCGCTGGCTCTGGATTCCGGGCGAAAGCCCAAGCCGCGACCGAGCCATGAGACCAAGGGAAGTCCAGCCGAATCCACGAGTCTTCTCAGTCAGCCGCTGCTGCCCGGCGAGCTACCCAAGTTGCGCTATCGGCATGCTCGCATCCAGGCCAAGAAGGATAGAGACCTGGATGGCGCAGGGAATCACTCCTGGATGCCGCTGGCGATTCAAGGCTGGAAAGCCTGGACTGTCATCGGCAGCTGCCTGGTGGTGATCCTTGGCATCGTCCTGGCCGTCTCTTTAGGTCTGGACAAGGACGCGCTAATCCAGAAGAACGAACGCGCGGCTGGGACGCCGGCTGCCGAACGCGTCAAGGAAATAGCGGCCGTCAGGAGCGAGGAACAGAGCGTCAAGGTGGATCCGAATGATCGCCTGGTCTCGTCTCTGGATCCGTCGAAGAAGCAAGCGGACGAAACGCTTAAGCCGCGCGGCGATGTGACAAAAAAATCGCGACCGAGCAGGCAGCCATCGTTCAAGCCGCCAGTCTTTCAGCCGCCTCCTGAGCAGCTGGCCTCTTTGGAAAAACAATTCCAGGGCCGGGCAAACATGGCGGCTCAATCAGGTCAGAGATCGGCCAGCGGCGCCCCCGCTCCTCCGAAGACCACGGCGCCTGGGACGGAGGCAGGACCAGGCACTAACGCAAACACTGGCAAGCCGGGGGATGCTGCATCGGTGGTAGGGGTGCCCGAATCCCCAGCGAGCAGGCCCAAACCCTCCGGGCCCATCTATATCGTTAGCCGGGCCGCGCGCGGCGGCGATGGCCGGCATTTCGATTCCCTCAAGACAGCTTGCGCAGCCGGCGCCAATCGGGACGCGATCATTGAAATCCACGACAACGGGCCGATCTTTGAGAGCCCCCTGAGCCTGACGGGCGGCAATCTCATGATCCGCGCGGGCCCGGGCTTTCGACCATTGCTTGTCTGGGATCGCCTGCCTTCGAGCCGGGCGAACCATTTCATCAGCGGCACCAACCTGAATCTGACACTGGAGAACCTGGACTTTGTTGCGAAGATCTCTGATCTCGGTCAGGACGATCACAGCGCGCTGGTTCGTCTTGAAGGCGGCGAACTGCACGCGGAGAATTGCACCTTTTCCGTGGCGGGGAGAAGCCACGCGGGCAGTTCAGCCGTTCAACTCGATCCGCCGCGCGGCGAGTCGTCCGGAAGGTGCCGGCTGGTCCACTGTCTCGTGCGCGCCGCCGAGGCTGTGGCGGTCGATGTTCGGGCGGCCGGCGCCGAGGTGACGCTCGACGGTTGCCTGTTCGTGTGCACGAACCGGCCCGTTGTCGAGATCGCCGCCAAGGCAGCCGCCACGCCGACACGGCTGCGCATTGCTCGTTCGACGCTGGTCGGCGGCCAGGGCCTTTTCCGTGTGCGGCCGGCGACGCCTGCGGACAGACAGCCCGCCGTTCACTGGCTGCTCTGGGACACCTTGCTCGGCCACTGCGGCAATGCCGGTGGCGACCTGCTCGATTTGCAGGAAGGCGTGGGCACCGCCGGCATGCAGTGGCGCGCGGTGAATTGCCTTTACTCCGGCTGGGCGGCTTTGCTCCGCCAGGACTCCGGCGGCATCTCTCAGAACCAACTGGAAACCTGGCGCAAGCTGTGGAATAACGACGAAGGCGAGATGGTTGCCCTGGAGACCTGGCCGGCGGTCGTCCCCCCCGACCCATCCGAGACGCCTGTCGCCGCATTCCGCGTTGTCGGCACGCACGCCAGCTTCGCCGATTCCACCGGCGCGCATACGCTGGGCTGCGACGTTGGCTTGCTGCCGCCGGCACGCGACAACTGGCTGGCGATCACTTATGAAAAGACGATTCCCCCGGCTCTCGATCTGCCTGCCACCGACCAGGCGCCTGCCATTCCGGAGCCGGGTGACGGCCGCTATCACGGCGAACAGCTTGACCTGACCAACATAAACCTGGGCGAGTACCTGCGCGATGTCGAGAAGAGACGCTCGTTCGGACCCCGAGTCGTGCTGCGCTTACGTGGCAAAGGAGAGGTCCGGACGGGCCCGATTCACGTCAAGGGGAGCAGCCTGGTGCTTTACTTCGAGCCGCCAGAGGAGGGCAAGGAACGGCCGGTGTTAGTGCCCAAAAATGCGGCGGGCCGCGAGGCGTTG
>DASZFN010001069.1:0-6649 GCA_035939715.1 Gemmataceae bacterium
AAGTTATTTCCGCGCGAATGCTCCAGCATAGTGGAGCACGCGACCGTTGAGGAGTACATTCTGCAGGATGGCTCGCGACGGGTTGGCAAAGAAGGAAGCAAGGCGTGATCTGGAATTCTCTGGCAGAGGTCATCCGTAAGCGCGTCAAGCCGCCTCTGGCAATCGTGCTGGGCTCTCCTCACGAGGTCGTGGAGTTGCTCGGCCTGCTCCAGGTCGAGGATGTGACTTGCTATCAGATGGATCTTTATCAGGCAAAACGGGTGCGCGAGGAGCTGGCTCAAGAGCGTCTCGACGCCAAGGTTGCGACGCTTGCCGATCTTTGGGATTTGCCCGCTGATTTTCAGACCGCGCTGTTTCCCACCTCCGAAGGCAGCGCGCGCGCGTTGAAGATCGACATGGCGGAGCAAGCCTTCCATATCCTCCGGCCGCACGGCCTGTTTCTGGTCCTGTCCCCCTATGACAAGGACCAGCTCTTTCCGGCGCTTCTCAAAAAAGTCTATGGCCGCGTCCATGCCACCGTGAACGAAGCAACCGCCTTCTGGTGTCATCGCGACGGGGAGCGGCCGCGGCGGCGCCATGAAGTCACTTTTCATGCCCGAGTAGGCGCGGGACCGGCACTGCGCTTTCTGTCGCGGCCCGGAGTTTTTTCCTACGGCCGCCTTGACGATGGCGCCCGTGCCCTGCTTGAAACGATGGATATCGGACCGGGCGAACGCATTCTCGATATGGGTTGCGGCTGCGGCACAAACGGCATCTTTGCCGCCAGACAGGCGGGCGCCGGCGGCAGCACGCTCGTCGACAGCAATGTCCGCGCAGTTGCCCTGGCGGACCACAACGCCCGCCTCAACACGCTCGAAACTTTTCAAACCATCGCGTCGTCAGACATGAGGGAGCTGCCGGCCGGCTCCTTTGACGTGGTGCTGGCCAATCCGCCGTACTATGCTCAAGGCAGCATCGCCCAGCTCTTTATCGAGAAGGCCAAGGAACTGCTCCGGCCGGGCGGGCGCATTTATCTGGTGACCAAGCAGGCCGATGACGTTGGCCCGCTCATGGCGGAGAACTTTGGCCGCACCGACGTGGTCGAGCGCCGCGGCTACAACATCCTGGCAGCCCAGGCCCGGGAAAGAGGTAGAAGGGCCGATGATTAATGCGCAGGACCTGATTGCTGCCCTGGATCTCAAGCCCTTGCCACTGGAGGGGGGCTTCTACCGGGAAACCTATCGCTCCGAGAATGAGCTGCCGCTTGTTGCGCTGCCACCGGGTTTTGGCAAGAGCAAGGCGACCAGCAGTGCGATTTATTATCTCCTCACCGCCGACACCTTTTCGGCCTTGCACCGGCTGCCCACGGACGAAATCTTCCACTTTTACCTCGGCGACCCGGTGCTGATGCTGCAACTCTCGCCGGACGGCGAAGGCAAGTTCTTCACGCTCGGTCAGGAGGTGCTGCGCGGCCAGAGTCCGCAGGTCGTCGTGCCGGCCGGCACCTGGCAGGGCAGCTACCTGGTTCCGGGCGGGACTTTTGCTCTGCTCGGCACAACCATGGCGCCGGCATTTGATCTGTCGGACTATGAGACCGCCGATCGGGCCATGTTGCTTGCTGAATTCCCTGGTTTCGCTGACGAGATCAGGCGCTTGACGCGCGAAGCATGACCCAGAATCATGCCACGGCTGGGCCGCCGGTTCATTCAATCTCGTAAATGGCGCCACGTGATGTTAGAGACTCTTCAGGTACTCAATAACCGCCAGGCGCTCGGCTTCGCTGAGCTCGTCGCCGAACGTGTGCCCGGCGTTGCTGCGGCCCGGCTTGGTCGTGTCGTAGATCTTGCGGCGCTCAATAGGTGGCAAGCTCGGATCGGGAGCTTCTGCCAGCACCTGCACTTTCCAGCCGAGTTTGACTGGATCATAGGCGTCCTTATCAGTCCGGTAGGAACGTGTGAAAAGGTTGGGCCGAGACTTCGAATTGAGCACATCATAGACCGTCGGCGCGGAGCCGTTGTGGAAATACGGCGCCGTGGCCCAGATGCCATCCAGCGGCGGGGCCTGGTAACCGTGCGGCAAACGGGCCGCGTAGCCGTCCGCCAGCCAGCCGTGTCTTTCCTGTCCGAACCAGCTTTTGTTGTAATGGCGCTGCGCCGCCTCGGTGATGCCGTAATAGCGGTTTGGATCGGTGCCAATGACATCCAGCGGCACGATCTTGTTCGGATAGGTCCAGTGGGTGCCGTAGGTCCCGTGGCAGCGCGCGCAGTTACGGAGGAAAACCGCTTCGCCACGCTGAGCCAGCGAATGATCGACGGCAAAAGGATACTTGGGCGGTTGCAGACTCAATAGATACTCGCGGATGTCAGCGAAGGTAGTTTCCTCCCGATGGAAGGTCGACGGGAAGGTCAGTGGGCTGAGCATGAACTGCATGAGCGAGCGCACCGAGCGCGCGTCGCCCGAGCCGGTATAGTACATGGTCTTCTTCTTCTTGAGCAACCACCATGCCGGCACATCTTCGCAAAGGTCGTCGTGCAGCCCCAGCTCGAGGCGCTCCCGGCGCAGTCCCAGGTCGGGGTCGCGCCAGCCGAGCAAATACACGGCCACGGCGCCGGCTTCCGATGTGCCGCGCACGTTGCTGAAGGTGAAGGGCAACCTGGGCGAGCGGCCATCCGCCACGGCCAGGTCTTCAAAAAGACTCTGCAAATCCAGGCTGCTGTTGCCCAGACCGATGTAGCTCTGGCCGGCAATGGAGCCGGCATGACAGAGCAGGCAGTCGGTCGTAATGCCCCTGGTGACGAGGAACTGCGCTGCGCGCAATCCCATCGGATACTCGCCATTGGCATAAGGCGGCACATGCAGACCATAGCGCTCGCGGAAAGCTGCCGCGTATTGGGCGGGTGCTTGGCCGGCGTTCGTGCCCCAGGTCCGCCAGGCGTTCGTGTAAGCGCGCGCGGTCCAGGCCGGGGGATTGAAAGCCCGCCCCTGCAAGGCTTTCGCGCCGCGGTCGATCGCGTCAAGATCCGCGGCCGCTCCCAGACTGGCCGCAACCGTCAGCATGCCGAGGGCGTTCCATACAGCGCAAACCATGCCTGAGCCTCCTGAAATCTCTCCTGCCGCCCAGCCTATTCTAGCAACCGTCAGCGCTCCCTGCACAGTAACAGAACCGCGTGGCCTGCGCGAATTCTTCTGCACTCCCCTCTCTGAACCAGGTGTTGCAGTCGACAGCGGAGCCGCTCCGTCTAGCTGAACCAGCCAGGCTTCCGTTGCGGCTGATGGGATATCGATGGCGAGGGTCTTGACTAATGTACATGCGAATACTATGATGCCATTAGTGAATATTTGTATCTGTTCAGCGGGTTATTATGATTGCAACCAGTCTAGCGCTAGCTCCTTCAAGTCGTGGTCTTCTGGATGGCCGGGACGGCGACGTTTCCGTTCTACCGCGCGTCTATTTCGCCAGCCGTGAAACTGCCGGTCTACATCCGAGTCCGTTTGCCGACCAAGCGGATGTGCTGAGCCTGAATCTAACGCGCGGCTGTGTCCATCGTTGCCCGTTTTGCTCTGTCCGGGCCCACGGCTCTTACGCGGGCGACACGGCCATTTGCCTGTTTAAAGACACCGCGCGGCATCTGGATAAGGATCTATCCACGAGGCGTAAACGGCCGCGCGCGGTATTTATCAGCCCGTCTACCGATCCGTTTCCACCTATCTCGGAAATCCAGGCCGAAACCGCGCGGGTGGTAAGCGTACTGGCCAAACATGAAATTGAGGCGTGGCTTATGACTCGGGGATTCATCCGTCCGTCGGCCATGCGAGCACTCGAAGAGCAACGGAAATGGGTCAAGGTCACTGTGGGAATGACGACCCTTGACCGTGCTCTGCAGCGCCGCCTCGAACCGCTGTGCGCTTCGCCGTGCTTACGGCTGAGGCAAATCGCGGCCCTTCGCGCCAGCGGCATTGCGGTGCAAGTCGCGCTGGAGCCGCTTATCCCGGGCTTGACCGATACGCGCGAATGTCTCGTGCCCGTTCTCGAAGCATTGGCCCAGTTGGGCGTTCGGCATGTGCGCACGAGCTATCTTTACCTGCGCACGGGAATTGAAGAAAACCTAGTAGGAGCGCTGGAGCCGGCTGGGCTGGCGCCGGCGGTTCTTGAAGCCTTTGCCGGCGGCCCGATCCTCTCTTCCGGCACCATAGCCCCCGCACGCTATCTTCCCAAGGCGCGAAGGCAGCGCGGCTATGCGGCGCTGATGGCCCTGGCCGCGGGCTTTGGGATCACGGTTAGTGTGTGCGGCACCACGAATCCCGATTTCTGCGCCCCGCGCTCCAGAGCGGCGGAAAAGCCGAGAAGGCCGCTGCTCACCTGTCTGAATTAGCCGGCACTGCCGGATTTGCGAGCCCCCTTTCCGAGGACGGGCGGCGGATCTGTCCTGGTTCTACCGTCGTTCCCGCCGTTTTTTAGTTGCAGCCGAACTTACGCCGCTTTAGCATCTAGTTACATTTCCAGAATGATGCCCGGGAGCGTAGGGACGGCGCCATGGCGGAGAATCGTACCGACCTGGAATTGGAGAAGCTGCAGCAGCAGATCGAGCTGCTGGAGCAGCAGAAGAATTCCAGTGAGAAGGCCGCCGCGGCGCAGTCCAGGCGGCTCGAACAGTCTCTGGAAGAGCTGCGCGAGCGCGCCGAGCAATTAACCCTCTCGGAAGAGGCCCTGCGCCGGCAGACGCGGATTCTGCAGGCGATCCTGCGCAGCATGGGCTCCGGCGTCATTGTGGCCCATGACACGGGGAAGTTTCTGCTGTTCAACCCGGCGGCCGAGCAGATCCTGGGTATCGGCGCCGCCGATCTGTCCCCCGCGGAATGGTCTCAGCATTACGGCTGCTTTTTGTCCGACCGCGTCACGCCTTTTCCGCCCGAGCAGCTGCCCTTGTCGCGCGCCATCCGCGGCGAGGACGTGGAAGACACGGAAGTCTTCATTCGCAACGAGCGCCGGCCACAGGGTATCTGGTTAAGCGTCACGGCGCGGCCGCTACGCGATGAGTTCGGCATTGTGCGCGGTGGCTTAAGCGTCTTTCGCGACGTGACCGAAGAAAAGCTTGCCCAGCGCCGCCTGGCCGCGCAGCATGCCGTCACGCGGGCACTGGCCGAATCGACGACCCTGGGAGAAGCCACGCCGAGGATTCTGCAAGCCATCTGCGACAGCGCCGGCTGGGAGGTGGGCGCCCTCTGGCAGGTGGACAGGCACGCGGAGGTGATTCGTTGCGTCGATGTGTGGCGGCGGCCTGATTTTAGCGGTCAGGAATTTGAGGAGGTAACGCGGCGCAGCGTCTTTGCCGCGAATGTCGGCTTGCCCGGCAAGGTCTGGCAGCAGCGCGAGCCGATCTGGGTCGGCGACTTTGCCGAACACGCGGAAATGCCGCGCCGCGAAACCGCCGAGAAGGTCGGCTTGCACGGCGCCTTCGCTTTTCCCATCCTCTCTGCTCGCGACGTGACCGGCGTCATTGAATTCCTCGGCAGGGAAATGGCCAGGCCCGATCCGGCGCTGCTGTCCATGATCAGCGCCCTGGGCAGCCAGATCGGCCAGTTCATGGAGCGCAAACGGGCCGAGGAAGAGCAAAGGCTGGCCGAGGAAGCCGTCCGCAACTCCGAAGCGCTCTATCATTCGCTCGTCGAGACCTTGCCGCTCAATGTTTTTCGTAAGGACCTGGAAGGCCATTTTAGCTTCGCCAATCTCCTCTTTTGCCGCACGGTCGGCAAATCCCGCGACGAAATAATCGGCAAGACCGATCACGATTTTTATCCCAGCCACCTCGCCGAGAAATATCGCCAGGATGATCGCCGCGTCAGTGAAGGACGGCAGGTGCTGGACATCACCGAAGAGCATTGCAAGCCGGACGGAGAAAAGATCTATGTGCAGGTGCTGAAAAGTCCCGTGTATGACGCCTACGGCTCGGTGGTCGGCACCCAAGCGATTTTCTGGGACGTCACGGACAAGGTCCTGGGACAGGAAGCCATGCAGAAGGCCAAGGAGGCCGCCGAGTCGGCGAACCGCGCCAAGAGCATCTTCCTGGCCAACATGAGCCACGAAATCCGCACGCCCATGAACGCCATTATTGGCATGACCGACCTCGTGCTCGAAACCGAGCTGTCCATCGAGCAGCGCGATTACCTGGAGCTGGTGCAGAAGTCCGCGCATTCCTTGCTGGCGGTGATCAACGACATCCTCGATTTCTCCAAGGTCGAGGCCGGCAAGCTGGAGCTCGATAACGCGCCCTTCAGTCTGCGCGATCAGCTGGGCGATACGCTGAACACGCTGGCGCCCCGCGCCTATCAGAAAGGCCTGGAGCTGGCTTGCCATGTGCCCGCGGCAGTGCCCGACCACCTGGTGGGGGACCCGGTTCGGCTTGGCCAGGTTATCGTCAACCTGGTCGGTAACGCCTTGAAGTTCACGGAGCGCGGCGAGGTGGTCGTGACGGTCGGATTGCAGACGGCAGCTGATAGATTGCCGATGGAAAACCCGGAGCAGCCGTCGGCCAATCTGCCATCTGAAATCTGCCATCTGAAATTCGAAGTCCGCGACACGGGCATTGGCGTTCCGTTCGACAAGCTGCAGTTCATTTTCGATCCATTTGCCCAGGCGGACGGCTCCACGACACGCAAGTACGGCGGCACC
>DASZFN010001070.1:0-17778 GCA_035939715.1 Gemmataceae bacterium
AGTTTAGCCGCCACCCGTTCGGGGAGCGCGTGGGCCCCACGCGCTCCCCGAACGGGTCGCGGCTAAACGAGTTGGCGCGTATGATAAATGACGGCGTTTAACGGGAAAAACTGAACGGTTGCATGCCGCCCCATGCCCCGGCGGTGGATCGAGAAGCGAAAATGGCGTCGAGCGAGATACCCTCTTCGGACCAGCTGGAGACATTCGCCAACCAGTTTCCGGACCGGGAGTACACGGTGGAGATTGTCTGTCCGGAGTTCACCAGCGTCTGCCCGAAGACCGGGCAGCCGGACTTCGGCACGATCACGTTTACGTACTCGCCTGCGGAATTATGCGTCGAGTTGAAGTCGCTCAAGCTATATCTCCAGCGGTTTCGCAATCAAGGGGTGTTTTACGAACATGTGGTGAATCGCTTGCTGGACGATTTCGTCAAGGCGTGCCGGCCGCGGCGCTGCCGGGTAAGCGGCGCGTTCACACCGCGGGGCGGGATTACGACCACGGTCACGTGTGAATACGAAGCAACTATGCGCTAGCAGTCCAATCACTGCTTGCGGACCGGACGGAAATCCTGTCCTACGGTTTAGCCGACGGCAAGGCTGGCTTCCCCGACGACGGTGATGGCATTTTCCAAACTAACGTGCGGCAGAATGTCACGCACGCCTTGCTGGGCCAGCTGTTTGACGTGATAGCTTGACGCGGAACCACGTAGGACGACGCGCTCCGGGCACAACTCGATCGCAAGATTCCGAACCCGGCGTCCGGTGCGCGAGCGTACCTGGCTTTCCAGCTCGTCCTGCAAAGGATGGAGATTTTGTATCATTGGGCAACTGACTCCGTTCTTTTCCTCGTGAAGTAGACGGCAACTGCCTAAACCATGGGCAGCCTTGCAAGCGTTTTGGTAATTTTTTCTCCGGAAATGGTAGAGAAACGCATGTCGGAAGAGGGGGTGCAAATTGCGGACCAATGCCCGAAGACCGAATGGCAGGACATTCCCGGCCTCCACAAACTGAGCAGGGCCGACCTGGAGCAGGCGCTGGCAGCCGGGCGGCGCTTCGTTTTCTATGAATACTGCATCTCGCTTGTAGTTGTTACCTTACGGCGCCCGAGTGCGCTGCATGTTTTGCCCGTGGGAAGCCGGGGAGTGCTGCGCGGTGTGCCTTATGTCCTGGTGTCGCTGCTGCTCGGCTGGTGGGCGCTGCCATGGGGAATTGTTTACACGCCGCTCTCCCTGATTACGAACCTCACAGGCGGCTGCGACGTAACCGCACAGGTGCGCGCATTGCTGGCTAAGCCGCAAGCGGTGGCGGAACCGGCGCCATCCGGCACCTTGTGATTATGGACGATAGCATGTGGCCAAAATGGATACGGATATGTTCTGCGGCCCTGGTTAGCGGATTACTGTGCCCGCTGCCGGTTGGCGCGGGGCTCTACAACATGGACGAACCATATCGGGGTCCTCGCCTCACCGGCACGGTCGCCGCGCTGGGGTTTTCCCAGTTTCGCGACGTCCTGACCAATGAGCTGGCCATTTCCTCTACCCTGCAAGAGACCCCTGCCCGCAAACACTATTTGGAAAAGAGCGCGGAGCTCGAACGCAAGGCCCGCGGCGGAACGTTGACGACGCAGGAGAAAGTAAATCTCAGCGAATATCTCATTCGGCTGGGCAAGGTCGAAGAGGCTGTGCAGTTGCTGACTCCCGTGGCGGCACAGGAGCGGGACAACTTCATGGTCTTCGCCAACCTAGCCACCGCGCATCAGCTTGCGGGCCGGCTGGAACGTGCGCAGGACTATCTCGATCAGGTCAAATATGCTTGGCCGAAGCAGTGGCCCGGCCTGAAGAAGGAGGAGCTGGACTGGTACGAGCAGGCCGAGAAATATCACCTGCGCCTCGTGCGCCTGCGCCATCGCGAGATGCTGCGCGCGGCCGGAAAAGCCAAGGGGTCGGAGACGCTGGATGATCTCTTCGGAGGTGACAAGGGTCCGGTGCGCTTTATCGGCGAGAGCGGCGCCTACGAGGCCGGCAAGCTGGCCGCCCGGGAGCGCGCGAAACTCCCCAAGGAAGCGGTCCCCATAGTGCAGCAACTTTTGCTCTGGATACCCGGCGCTGCCCCCGGCCAGGAAGATACCCGGCTTTATTGGTTGCTGGGCGAACTGTACAATGCCGACGGCTACACCAGCAACGCCGCGTATGTCTTTGATCGTTGCGTCTGGAACCATCGTTTTCCGGCCTCCGAGCTGCGCGAACATCAGAAGATTGTGCGGGCGGCGCAAGCGGAATCCGGCGCGGTCGTGGCTACTGCCCCCGCTGCCAACCAGGCCGCGCCGCCGGCGAGTGGGCTTCCCGAGACCAGGCCGGTCAACTTGCATCACGTGTTAGTCATCGGCTGCGTGGCGGGAGTGGTAGTGCTGGGCTTGATCTACCTCCAAGTCCGCGAAATGAGAAGACGGCGCAAGGTCCTGTAAGCAATCTGCTCGTAAGCATTCGCAACGCCATGGAAGAAGCCTCGGAATTACTTCACAAGGCTCAAAGACATCTGGCCCGCCGGGATAGCGTCCTCAGGCAAGTCATCAAAGCAGTCGGACCGTGCACCTTGCGCTACAGTGCGGATCGGTTCGGCGCGCTGGCGCGCTCGATCGTTGCGCAGCAGATTTCCACGAAGGCGGCGGCCGCCATCCTGGGGCGGCTCGAGCAAGCCGCGGGCTCGCGCGGCATTACGGCCGCCCGCATCTTGAAGATTCCAGAACCCGTGCTGCGGCAAGCCGGCCTTTCGGCTAACAAGTGCAAGTCCTTCTATGATCTGGCCAGGAAGGTGCACGACGGCGGCGTGCGCCTGAAAGACTTGCACGACCTGTCCGACGAGGAGGTGATTGCCCATCTTGTCCCCGTGCGCGGCATCGGCCGCTGGACGGCGGAGATGTTCCTGATCTTCTCCCTGGGCCGCCTGGACGTCCTGCCTGTGGACGATTTCGGCTTGCGCGCCGGTGTACGACGGCAATATGACTTCAAGGAGTTGCCGACCCGCAAACAGCTGGAAGCCCTGGCCGAGCCCTGGCGGCCTTACCGGAGCATTGGCACGTGGTATATCTGGCGGAGTTTGGGGGCCGTGAGGCAATCGGAGGTCAAATAGGACGACGGCTATTTGCACGGATATTCCCATGCGCGTCAACCGCTGAGCCGCTAATGTACTTTAACAAATTACTGCTTGTCTCCTCCATGCACAGAGGGCGCTCGGGCTGGCTCGCCGCAGACTCGGCACAGAATCTTCTTGCCGGCTAGCTTTTCCGACACTTCATAACGCTCGCCGCACACAGGGCAGGTAAACGGAATCCCTGCTTTCCGCGGCGCGGGGGTGTTGGCTTCGGCTTTCTGCTTGCCAGCCGATGGGCGTGGCTTTGCTTCTGCAGGCGTCTCCGGCTCCGGGGCAGATGTCGGCCGCACTGCCTGGGCCGGGACCAGCGCCTGGCAGGCGCGGCATTGAATCTGTTTGCCGGCTAATTCCGGATCAATCACATAAGTTTCGCCGCAAGCCGAACAAATGAACAACATCATGGTAAACTCTCGCGCTTAATGCCAGCGACGGTGACCGTGCGAGACAATCCCGCTGCAGACTATACGCTCAGCTCAGAGCCGCCGCCAGCGCCGCTTTGCTATTTGCGGCCGGCCGTTCGCTATAATGCGCTCTCTAAAAGAGATCCTCAGGAGTGCGACTACCCCAATCATGGCCATGCCGACGCGGGCCGAGCTTGCCGATCAATACCTCGCGCAGCTCCCCTACGCGCCTTATCCAGTGCAGGAAGAAGCCTTGCTGGCCTGGTTCACCGCTGAGCAAGGCGTGCTGGTTTGCGCTCCCACCGGCACCGGGAAAACGCTGATCGCCGAGGCGGCGCTGTTCGAGGCCCTCCACACGCAGCAGACTGCCTACTACACCACGCCGCTCATCGCCTTGACCGAGCAGAAGTTCCGCGAGATGCAGTTCTGCGCCGAGCGTTGGGGCTTCAAGGCCGAGGATGTCGGCCTGGTGACCGGCAACCGCCGCGTCAATCCGAATGCCCGCGTGCTGGTCGTGGTGGCGGAAATCCTGCTCAATCGCTTGCTGCACCGCGAGGCGTTCGATTTCAGTGCCGTCTCCGCCGTGGTCATGGACGAGTTCCACACCTTCGCGGACCTCGAGCGCGGCATTGTCTGGGAGCTGTCGCTCGGCCTGTTGCCGAAGCATGCCCGGCTGTTGCTGCTCTCGGCAACGGTGGGCAACGGCGCGGAATTCCTTCACTGGCTGGAACGCTGCCATGGCCGCAAACTGGAGCAGGTGGACAGCAAGGAGCGTAAGATCCCGCTGACCTACCACTGGGTGCCCGATGAGCTGTTGAACGATCACCTGGTCGAGATGGCCAAGGGAGACGCGGCCACGCGCAAGACGCCGGCGCTCGTCTTTTGCTTCAATCGCGATGAATGCTGGAGCATCGCCGAACAGCTCAAGGGCCTGTCCCTTCTCGGAGAAGATCAGCGTGCCCGGCTGCACGAGGAAGTGAATCGGCTCGACTGGTCGCCGGGGGTCGGCCCCAAGATAAAACAGATGCTGCATCGCGGCGTCGGTGTCCATCACGCCGGCTTGCTCCCCAAGTATCGCCGCGTGGTCGAAGACCTCTTTCAGCGCAAGCTGCTCGCCGTTGTCATGTGCACGGAAACGTTGGCGTCGGGCATCAATCTGCCGGCCCGCTCGGTCGTGCTTAGCTCCCTGGTCAAGGGCCCGTTCGGCAAACAAAAGCTGGTGGATGCCAGCACGGCACAGCAGATCTTCGGCCGCGCCGGCCGGCCGCAGTACGACGATCGCGGCTATGTTTACGCCCTCGCTCATGAGGATGACGTCAAGATTCTCCGCTGGAAAGAGAAATATGACGCCATCCCGGAGAACACGCGCGACCTCGGCCTGCTCAAGGCCAAGAAGGCCCTCAAGAAGAAAAAGCCGAGCCGCCGCGACAACGCCCAGTACTGGGGCGAAGGGGACTTCAAAAGACTGCAAGCTGCCGCCCCGGGCAAGCTCTATAGCAAGGGGCCGCTTCCCTGGCGGCTGCTGGCTTACCTGCTGGAGTTGTCGCCGGAAGTATCGCGCATCCGCGCCGTGGTGCGCAAACGGCTGATGGATGAGCCGCGCCTCCGAGCCAGCGAGAAGGCCCTGGATCAAATGCTGCTAACGCTGGCGGCCGGCGGTTTTGTGACGCTCGAACCCCAACCACCCCCGCCGCCGCCGGAAGGTCAGGCTCCGCCTCCGGACGCCAGGCCCTATGCCGCCGAGCTGGCCCGGGCAACACCGGAGCTGGCCAAGCTGCTCGTCTTTCGCAGCGTGCATCCGATCTACGGCGCCTTTCTCATCAATCAGCTAGGCATCGCCGACCAGAACGAGCGCATCCAGGCCGTGGAAAGTGTTCTGGAAATGCCGCGGCCGCTGCTGCGCTATTTGCGCGTGCCGCACGAACTGCCCGCCGGTCCGCTGGCGCAAAACCGCCTGAATGCGGAGTTAATTCGCCGCGGCCTGATCCTCGCGCCGGTTGACGATGCACCCGAGGACGACGAAGAATACGAGGACCAACCCGATGAACACCCGCCAAGCCTGGCCGACAAACTCCGCCTGTACTTCGACGCCCTGTATCCGACGGTAACCGATGTGCACACGCAATCCATCTGGTGCGCCGGCGAATTATTGCAGTTCGGCGGCAACTTCAATAAGTTCGTGCAGTCGCGCGACCTGATCAAGCAAGAAGGGATCGTCTTCCGCCATCTGCTGCGCTTGATTCTGCTGTGCGGCGAGCTGGCCCAGGTGACGCCGCCGGATACCACCGCCGACGCCTGGCAGGCCGACCTGCGCGGCCTGGCCGAACAGTTGACCGCAAGCTGCCGGGAGGTCGATCCGGCCAGCACGGATGAGATGATCGAGAAGGCGCACGCGGCCGATGCTATCGAGGGGGAAACGCAGAACCTAACCCTTAGTAAGAGTTAAGCGACAAGCTGCAATTGGCCCTCAAGGTCTTTGTGCAGGTGCCAGGCTTGCAAGTACCCGTTCTGCCATCCCCACTGCCTTGGCAAGCTAAAGACCTTCGCGTTCAGGCTACGTTGTCTGGACGGATCGCTGCAAGCGCTGGCGGATATACAATGCGCTCAGTGCTCTTGAACGCGGCGGCTTGACACAAGAGATTCCATCATCGAACCCTCGGATCCAATGGCGGATCGTAACTCATTGCTGTTGCCCAGGACCGCGGTGCTTCTGATCGCGCACGGAAGCCGGGAGGAGCTGGCGAATGCTGATCTTCACTACGTCCGTGACCAGGTTCTCAAGCAACGGCGCTACGGCCTTGTCGAGGTGGCCTATCTGGAGATGGCGAAACCGGCCATTCTGGAGGCCGCCGATGCCTGTGTGCGGCAGGGTGCCGATGACGTGATCCTGCTGCCCTATTTCCTCTCGGCCGGAGTGCACGTGCTGCGTGATTTGACAGAGGCCCACGCGGCGCTCTCGCGCAGACATCCAAGCGTGCGTTTCCGATTGGCAGCGCCGCTGGGACAGCACTCCTTGCTTGCCGAAATTGTTCTGCAGCGGGCCCTTGCAGCGGAAGCTCAGTAGCCGCGCTGAATTATCCTTGTCAAGGGTCGTGATGCTGCTCATGGTCGCGGTGAGGGGTTAGACTGTGCGGCACTTCCAGGCCGTGGGCGTTCATGAGTTGAGCATCGGCCAGCACTTGCCGCGTCGGACCATCCGCCACCAGGCGGCCGGCATCGAGAACGAGCACGCGCGCGCAGGTTTCGCGAATCATCTCCAGATCGTGCCCTGCAATGACCTTGGTGACCGCAAGCCCGTTGATAAGCCGGATGAGCTCGCGGCGGCCGCGCGGATCCAGGTACATGGAGGGCTCGTCGAGCAAGAGCACACCGGGTTGCATGGCGAGCACGCCGGCCAATGCGGTCCGCCGTTTCTCTCCTCCGGAAAGATGAAACGGCACGCGTTGCTCGAAGCCTTTAAGGCCGACCCTCTCCAAAGACTGGGCTACTCTTTGCTCAACCTCACCGCCGGGCAAGCCGAGATTGAGCGGGCCGAAGGCGACGTCATCGAAGACGGTCGTGCTGAAGAGCTGATCGTCGCTGTTCTGAAAGACGATGCCGGTGCGCGACGGCAACAGCCGGCGCTGCTCAGGCACAGCCGGATCCAGTCCCGCAATGTCAACCATGCCGGCTCTGGTTTGCAGTACGCCACACAGACACAGGAAGAGGCTGGTCTTGCCGGCGCCGTTGGGACCCACGAGCCCAACGCTTTCGCCTGCGCCAATGGCAAAGGAAATATGCTCCAGCACCGGTGCTCCGCCCGGGTACGCATAGGACAGTTCCCGAACATGGATAGAAGAATCCGCTTGCACAGTGGCCCTTCAGCGGCGTGCCAGGTCCCAGATCAACAGCCCCGCTGCCGCGGCGACGAGCGCGAGAAAACAGCAGACGTCCGGGTATGCCGTTCGAAATTCATTCAGCGCGCGGAAACGGCCGTCGAAGCCGCGGCAGCGCATGGCCTGGCCGACGCGCTCGGCGCGCTCATAGCCTCTTACCAGCAGGACGCCGGATACCTGGCCTATGGTCCGGTAACTGTGCCGGTCCGCGCGATTGCGGTAGCCGCGGACGCGCAAGGCGATTCGCAACCGCGCAAATTCGCCGCCCACGACAAAAATGTATCGATACGACAGCAGCGCCACTTGCACGATCAACCCCGGCATGTGCAAGGCGTGGGCCACCTTGAGTGTAACCGGCAACGGTGTGGTCGCCAGGTGCACCATGATCAAGGTGACGATGGCGAACGCCTTCACACACAGCAGCAGCGCCAGCGTCATACCGTAGGAGAGATGCACCCGACCCAGGGAAAAGCCGGGCCTGGCATCGGGAAGCAGCCAGGGCAGCAGGAAGACAAACCACACCATGAACAGCGCCAGGGCGCCGATTCGGCGCATGTACCAGCCGAGCTGCAATCGGGCCAGTGCCGCCAGGACAAGCGCGCCGGCAAAGCCGAGGGCTGCGGCCGGTAAATAATTGAGGACGGAAAGCACGAGCGCAGCCAGCAGGACAGCAGCCAGCTTCCAGCGCGGGTCGAGGGTACCGAGAGGAGACCTGTTGCTCGGAAAATGCCTGAGTTCAAGGGTCATTCGCGTGGCAAAAAAAGCCCTCGCGGCGATTAAGCGAGGGCTGGAAAAAAGCGGTCTGCAAAAGCCACATGAACCCGAAACACCGACGCGGCGCTGGCGGTGATTCGCTGGCGCTTCGAGTTAGTGTGCGACTCCGGCACGCTGCCTGTCAGCGCCGGCCCGACATCGAAGCATTCTTCGAGTATTCCACGCGCAATTCCGCCTCGGCCTCAAGCCAGTCCTGCTTTTCCGTCCCGGGGGGGCAGCCGCGCTTGCACCACTTCTCATAGGCCCGCATGGCGATCTTTTCGTGCGGGACCATTGTGCTCATGGTGCCGTGCGCCGGTGTGGAAGGGGTTACGACTCTGGACATGTGGTGTGCCTCCATGTGAAAAAGACAAGAAGTCGGGAAACTCAGACCCAACAGGCCGCTATTGCACCAAATCCGTTCTCGTTCCGCAAGCTGTTTCTCTGCAAAAAGCGCACTTTGCCCCGTTTGCTGGAAGCTGCGGCAACAATCTTTCTGAATTTATGGGCCCGCCTGAACGCCGTTAAGATGCTATGGTTGTCTGGACCTGATGAGCGAACTCTGATAAATATATGTACATGCGTCCTCTCGCCCCGGATCAGAGAAGTTGCTCAGTTCTAAAGAGCCAGGCGGGCCGGGTAATTGGGCTTGTGCGGTAAAGGGCCTTGTCGCTATAGTTCGCCGTTTCGAGGCGAACGACCCAGACTCGGCAGCTCACCCCCTGCGGCGTCCTCTTTGGAAACCTCTCCCGCGCGTTCGCATCGTCGGTGCCCCTTTGGTTAGCCCTCACGGAGCTGCGCCACGCCCCGTGATCAAGCGGCTACGCCCCAGCCGCGGGCCTGTTATTGTCTCCCCCCTTTGGAGGCGTGGCTCATGAAGGCCAGAAACTGGCTGCTGCTTTCCCTGACCGCCGTCACCACGGCTGCATTCGCAGCTTTCGTCTTTCCACCCGCGCCCGTCGCTGTGGGGGCGCCCAAGCCGCAGAGCTACTGGAACGTCGATGACGTGCAGCCCGGCATGAAAGGTTACGGCCGCACCGTCATGCACGGCACCAAGATCGAGAACTTCGACGCCGAGGTGCTCGGCGTTCTCAAGAATACCAGCCCCGGCCGCGACATGTTTATTTGCCGCCTCTCCGGGCTCAACCTCGACAAGACCGGCATCATCGCCGGCATGAGCGGCAGTCCGATCTACATGAACGGCAAACTGCTCGGCGCCGTCGCCTACGCCTGGTCGTTCGGCAAGGAGCCGATTGCCGGCGTCACGCCCTTCTGTCAGATGCAGGGCTTCGTGGAATCCTACGAGCATCGCGACATTGTCGAGCGGGCCAAGCCCACGCGCGTCGGCCTGAATCGGCCGCTGGAGATCGAAGGCCGGAAGTTTGATGCCGTCCATGTCTCGGACGATGCGAATGAACCGCGTGCCACCGCGGCCGACGATCTGTGGATGGTGCCGGTGCAAACGCCGCTGGCCGCCACCGGCTTTACGCCCCACGCCCTGCGCTTGCTGGGCGATCGCTGCCGGCCGGTCGGCATGCTGCCGATGCAAGGCGGCGCCGCGACGGCGTCCATTGCCGATCAGGAACGCAACACAGCCCTGCAGCCGGGCTCGCCCCTGGCAGTGGCCATGATTACCGGGGATTTCGATCTGTCCGGCATCGGCACCGTGACACACGTCGAAGGGAACCGCGTCTACGGCTGGGGCCATCCTTATTTCGGCATCGGCGCCTGCGAGTTCCCGCTCATGACCGGCTACATCCATACGATTTATCCGCGGCAAACCGTGAGCTTCAAGATGGGCTCGCCGTTGCGCATGGTCGGCGTCATCAACGCGGACGTCAGCACCGGCATCGCCGGCTGGCTGGACCGCAAGCCGGACATGCTGCCCGTGCGCATGACCGTCCGCTGCGGTCCGAATGAAAATGCCCGGACCTTTAACGTCCAGATCGTCCGTCAGCGTTCCTTGCTGGCCACCATGCTGTACGCGGCCTTGACGAACTCCGTGGACATGGAAGGCGACATGCCGGAAGAGCTCACCGCGGAGCTTCAGGCGCGGCTCGAAATCGAAGGGCATGAACCGGTGGTGATCAACGACATCTATTCCGGCTCCAGCTACTCGGGCGGCCGGGCGCCGCAAGCGCTTTACAATCAGATTTCCTCGCTGGTCAACATCCTCGCCTATAACCCTTACCAGCCGGTGCACATCAAGCGCGTGGAATGCGATACGAGGATTCAACCGGGCCGCCGCACCGCGGAAATCGAGGCGATCGAACTCGACTCCGAGTCCTACGCGCCCGGCGAGACGGTCAAGGCAAGCGTTTTTGTCCGGCCGTACAAGGGGCTTCGCCAGCGCGTGCCGTTGACATTGCAGTTGCCGGACGACCTCGCCGAAGGCAGCTACACGGCCATGGTGTGCGACGACCTCACCAACGCTCGCCACGAGCTGCGCGACAATCCCAACCTGGGAAACCCGCACGACATCGGCCAGGTCTTCGATTCGCTCAAGGTGCAAACCGCCGCCAAGCGCCATAACCTGGTGCTGCGCGTGCCTGTCAATGCCGTCGGCGTGGCTCTGGAGAACCAGTCCCTGCCCAACTTGCCGCCGAGCATGGTGCAAATCCTCGGCAGCGGCCGCCGCACCGGCGCCCAGTCCATGAGCGGCGCGGTCGTGTCGCGGCAGGCGACGAACTGGGTCATCCAGGGCTCGGAGTCGGTGCGTTTCGCGGTGAGCAAGAACAAAAAGCTTTTCGACCAGCAGCAGGACAAGTAACCTGCCTGTCGCCCACAACCGCCCCCGCCTTCTTTTTGACAATTAAGGACTAGCATCATGCGAAGATATTTTTTGCTTGCCGGTGTCGTGATCCTGTGCCTGCCCGCGCTGGTGCACGCCGCCAAGGTCAAGGTCTGGCATCACCACAGCCAGGGGGATTACGAAAAGGCCCATTTCAAGCAGACTGTCCTCAGCAATGAAGGCGCCATTCGCCTCTCGCGCCAGCTCAAACCGCTTGCCGCGCTCGAAGCGAGGCATGTCTGGGACGTGGTGGAAGACCGGGCCGGCAATCTCCTGGTGGCCACGGGTGACGAAGGCAAGATTTACAGAGTCGCGCCGGACGGCAAGACCACCATCGCCTTCAGCAGCAGCGACAGCCAGGTGCTCTGCCTGGCGCAGGCCGCCGACGGAACCGTCTACGCCGGCACCGGTCCCAGCGGCCAGGTGGTGCGCCTCGCCGTGGACGGCGCCGCCTCGGTGCTCTACAAGAGTCCCGAGAGTTACGTCTGGAGCCTCGCCCTGGCCCACGACGGCAAAACCATCTACGCCGGCACGGGACCGAAAGGCAAGATTTACGAGATCGCCGCCGACGGTAAGGCCCGCGTCTTTTACACCACCCGGCAAGAACACATCCTCGCCCTCGCCGCGGATGCCCAGGGTTTCCTCTATGCCGGCACGGACAAGAACGGCGTCGTCTATCGCATCGATCCCGCCGGCAAGGGCTTTGTCCTGTGCACCACGCCGCAAGCCGAGGTGCGCAGCCTGGTCGTGACGGCAGACGGCGTTTACGCCGGCACCAGCTCGCCGACGCGGCGCCGGGGCGTCTCCAGCGGCTCCGAGGGCAGCAGCCGGCTTTCGCTGGCCTCTCCCGGAAGCGCCGGGGCTTTTTCCGCTTCCAGCAACGGCGATGAGAAGGTCAAGGGCAAGGGGGAAGGTGTTTCAACCGCCAGCAGTCCCTCGGCATCCTCGGCATCCGATTCCTCGGAAAGGGCGAGCCCGGCGTCGGCCCCCAGCGCGCCGGCCAGTGGCGAGAACTCGCTTTACCGTATCGCGGCCGACGGCACAGTGCGCGAGGTCTTCCGCGAGAAGGCCATGGTGCTGAGCGTGCTGCGGCACGAGGGCAGGATCTTCATCGGCACCGGCATGGAAGGCCAGCTCTTCGAGGTCGATGAGGCCAGCAAGGAGCGCAGCGAAATCGCGCGCCTCGATCACGGCCAGATCCATTGCCTGCTGCGCCGCCACGACGGCGCCATCGTGCTGGGCACCGGCGATCCGGGCAAGCTGTACGTACTCGAAGAAAAGTACGCGCCCAGCGGCACCGTGCTCTCCGAAGTGCTGGACGCCAAGCTCATCAGCAGGTGGGGCTCGCTGCGCTGGCAGGCCGCGACTCCCGCCGGGACGAGCGTGACCGTGTCGGTGCGCAGCGGCAACACGCCGGAGCCGGATGAGACCTGGAGCAACTGGTCCACCGAGCAAACCGACGCCGCCCAGGCCACGATTCCGGCTCCGACGGCCCGCTTCCTCCAGTACCGCGTGACCCTGGCCAGCGACAATCTGCAGCTCACGCCGGTGTTGCACAGCCTGGCGCTGCGCTACATGACCACCAACCAGGCGCCGGAAGTCAGCAGCGTCACCGTTCCCGATCTGGACGCCGCCAACCTCGACAATCCCAAGAAGATCCGCTTCAAATGGACTGCCACCGATGCCAACGAGGACGAGCTGACCTATAGCCTGTACGTGCGCAAGGACGGCTGGAAGAACTGGATCCAGCTCGAAGAAGACATGGATCACGCCGACTTCGAATGGGACACGACCACGACCCCGTCCGGCATCTACCGGCTCAAGGTCGTGGCCAGCGACCGCAAGGACAATGCCCCCGAGGATACGTTAACCGGCCAGCGCATCAGTGCCGCCTTCGTGGTGGCTCACGAGGCGCCTACGGTCACCCTCAAGACAGCCGGCATGGACGGGGACCGCGCCATCATTGAAGCGACCGCCACCGATTCCCTCGTGCGTCTCACTTCGGCGTCCTACGCGATCAACGGCAAGAAATGGGAAAATATCTTTCCGACGGACGGCTTGTTCGACAGCAAATCGGAGAGTTTCCGCATCAAGACGGACGCGCTCAAGCCGGGCACCTACGTGATCGTGCTGCGCGTCAAGGACGCGGCCGGCAACACCGGCTCGGGCGATCTGGTGTTCACCATCAAGCCGAAGGCCGAAAAAGGTGTGGCGCAAATCCCGCGCTCCCTGAACGATAAAGAGCCGTAAGTTCGCAGAAAGACGATTTATGCTTGCAAAGCGCGTTGCTCCGCTGTAATTTTGGTTGACGACAGGTGATGCCCGGCTTCAATTGTTGAAGCGGCATGTGCCGGAACCTCTTCGCACGGTGCACGACGCAGCTTCGCATGATAGTGTCGCATCGCAAGCTTCTGACTCGGTCCGCCCAGGGATTGTTTGCCGCAGTCCTGTCAGGCATGCTGTTTGCGCCATCCTCGGTTCAGGCGGAATGCGGGGATTATGTCATGATCGGCGGCAAGGCCGTCCATGAAGCGATGGCTTCTGCGCAAGCGAGGGAAGCCGCCCATTCGGCTCGTGTTCCCAAGGATACACACGCCCCGTGCTCCGGGCCGGGGTGTTCGCGGCAGGCGCCTCCGTCGGTTCCTGCACCTCCCGCGCCGGTTCGCAGTGGCACGGAAGTTTGGGGCTATGCCGAGCCAGGCCAAGCATTTGCAGATAGGGATTGGGGTCATCCCATTTACGAATTCACAGCGGCACATCCCGTCCATCGTGTCTCGCCAGTCTACCACCCGCCTCGGTAATTCCCGCCCGCGAAATCTCCCGGCAATCCATAGCAAGACCGCGCAAGCATCTGCGGACAGCGGTGCGCCTTCCGTTGGGGGAGGGGACCGTTTTCTAGGTGCCGCATTACGCTACATCCCGCAGTTGTTGCGGGGGAGAGAAGCCGTCTTCAAGAGTTGGCCTTTATTGAGATTATTTCTCTTATTTGGAGTACATAACCATGTTGTATCGTCGCAAGGCTTTCACGCTGATTGAACTACTCGTGGTCATCGCCATCATTGCCGTGCTGATCGGCCTGCTGCTCCCGGCCGTGCAGAAGGTGCGGGAGGCGGCCAATCGTATGTCCTGCCAGAACAACCTCAAACAGATCGGGCTGGCGCTGCACAATTATCACGACAGCATGGGATCGCTGCCGCCGAGCCGGACTTATCCGAATGGCATATCCATTCACAGTTTTCTGCTGCAATTCATCGAGCAGGATAACCTGTGCGGCACCATGGGCATGATGATGCCCTACACCGATCCCATGAACGACATGGCGCGCACCACGCCGGTCAAGAGTTTTCTGTGCCCGTCGGATGTGACCATGGCCGTGCCCTCCGATTGGGCGGCCACGAGCTACCGTTGCAACGAGGGCACCAGCATTGTCTTCGGTTATGGCGACAGCGACGTCAACGGCGTCAACAAGACCATGCCGGCGCCAAACGGTCCGTTCTTCGCCAACAGCCACTACAAGTTCGCCGATATCGTGGACGGCCTCAGCAACACCGCGTTCTTCAGCGAGCACATCGTTGGCGACTTCAGCAATGGCATAGCCACGGAGCGTGCCGATACCTTCCAGCCGGGCACGCATCCCGCCGGCGCCGACCAGGCCATTCAGGATTGCGCCGCCATCGACGTCAACAATCTTGCCTTTCAAGGCAATTCCAACGTCGGGGCGCCGTGGGTGCGGGGCTATCATTCCACCACCAGCTACTGGCACTCAGCGCCTCCCAACAGCCGCTCCTGCATGTTTCCCCCGCAACGCATCATGACGACCGCAAACAGCAACCATCCAGGCGGCCTGAATGTGCTGCTGGGCGACGGCTCTGTGCGCTTCGTCTCCTACGGCATCGACCTGGCGACGTGGCGCGGCCTGGGCACGCGAAACGGCAATGAGCGTATAAGCGACTTCTAGGGAGTGAGAGGAGTTGGCCATGATGCCCCGAAATTGGAACTGTCTGTCAGCCACGGTTATATGCGGCGTTGCAAGCGTGGTCGCCGGTTGCGGGGGCAATCGCCCGCAGCCGGCGGATCGCGGCGTCGCGCGCGAGATTTTGCGGACGGCGCTTGAGTCCTGGAAGAAGGGCGAGACGCCCACCGCCCTGCAGGAGCGCGACCCGTCCATCACCGTGGCTGATCGCGAGTGGGCCAAGGGGACCAAGCTGCTGGACTTCCAGGTTGACGATAAGGATCAGCTGTTTGGCGCGGACCTGCGCTGCACCGTTCGTCTCACGCTGGACGGCGCGCGCGGCCAGCCGCGCAAGAAAAAAGCCACGTACAGTGTCGGCACCAACCAAACATTTACCGTCGTTCGCGAAGACGACGACTAAGAACCGACTTTTCAAGCGGGGCGGCCAGTCCATCCAAAGGCCGCCCCTGCTTGCTTGGCGGTTTCCAGGAGATTATTCACCATGTATGCAAGAATCCTGCTGGCCGGCGCCTGTGCGCTGGCCGTGGGCAGCCCGCCAGTTTCCGCCGGCGACCCGGCCGCGCCCAATCCGGTGCCGCTGACCCGGCCGGAAATGAAAGAGTACCTCGAAAAGGTAAAGGACCGCAAACCACGCATTCCTCTGCCCGAGCTGACTGCGCAGGAAAAAGAGACCCTGGGCGAGCGCGGCAATAATTATGAGGCCCGCCTGCGCTATCACTACCTGCCGCCAGGCGAGGCGCGGGCCGGCTTCGGTTCTGCCCGCGAGCCGGATCCAAAGATGTCGCTGGACTATGCCTTCAAGACCGAACTGTTCTGGATTGTCTCGCGCACCAACAACTGTCAATATTGCCTGGGCCACCAGGAGATCAAGCTGGCCGTGGCCGGCTTGCTGGAGGAAGAGATTGCAGGATTGGACGGCGATTGGTCGGAATTCACGCCGGCCCAGCGTGCCGCGTTTGCCTTTGCCCGCAAACTCACCTATGATCCCCACCGAATCGGCGATGCGGACATCGGTCAGCTTCGCAAGCATTACCAGGATCTGCAGATCCTGGAAATGATCCTTTCGATCGCCGGCAACAATGCGATCAACCGCTGGAAAGAAGGGGTCGGCGTGCCGCAATCGAGAGAACTCAGCAGCTTTACGCGCAGGGCCGGCAAACCGCTGGACCCGAACCGGCGCCTGCCCATCCAGAGCTTCCTCACGCCAACGCCGGAGCCATATCGCAACCGGATTAGCCAGGTGGCGCCGCTTCAGCGCGATGAAAAAACCGGCGAGCTGAGCCGGCTCTGTGTCAGCAATCGTCCGCCGCTGGAGCCGCGCATCGAGGTAGAGAGCACGCTGGGGGCGTGCCGCAGGCGGACGCCCCGTCTGCCTCTTGTCGATGAAGCAACAGCGCGGGGGCTCCTGCCCGCGGACTGGTCGCCGGGGCAATTGCCGCAATGGGTGTGTTTGCTGGCTAACTTCCCGAAAGACGGTAAGACCCGGATCGCGGGGCTGAGAGCCGCGGAAGAGAAGGGCGACCTGACACCATTGCTCAGGGCACAGGTGAGCTGGATCGTCGCGCGCCAGGACCGCGCCTGGTACGCCCTGGGCGATGCCAAACGGCGCCTTCAGGAGTTGAGGCAGAGCGACGATCAGATCTATCTGCTGGACGGTGACTGGTCCGGATTTAGTCCCGCCACGCGCGCCCTGTTCACCATAGCACGCAACTTGGCCGCTTCGCCGGTCGTGCTCAGCGACGCAGAGGTAGCCCAGGGCGTGAAGCTAGCGGGGCCGCGCGCCGTCGTGCAGTTGATCAGCTACACGACCAATCGTGCCTCCTTCGACCGCATCACCGAGGCGGCCCGGCTGCGGATAGAAAACTAAATCGAGATTACCCATCAAGTGCCCCGGACCCGGGCGCCGGCAATGGCCTCGGCCAGGTTGGCGACCGGACCGCGCCCTGATTCGAGCATGATCCTGTTAGCCTTTCACGAAGGCGATGGCCTGCTTCGGAGTCATCCTCATCTCATTCTTAATGCTAATCTTCATCGTACCCTCTCCGTTGCCCTGCAAACTTGGGCAAATCAGCCGTCAATCGCAAACAGGGGCGCCAGATTGGTCGGGAACTGCCATTTTGAAGCAATCGGCCTTGCAGCTGAGCAGCCACGCGCGGTACCGTTAGCCGCCTTGCGGGTCGCGCAGCGACCGGGAATGGAATCCCGTTCAGGTGCCGTCACGATGACCATGCCGATCGCCTGCGCCCAGATGGCGTGCACCCCCTTCGACCGCCTGTCGAACCTGGATAAGGCCGATCACTTGATCCGCGAGGCGGCGCATCTGGGCGCGAAACTTATTCTCCTGCCCGAATTGCTGACCACGGGTTACACCTACGACCGCCGGCTGCATGACTTTGCCGAGCCGCTCGGCGGGATCACGACACGCTGGCTGCAATTGCGGAGCCGGCAGACGGGGCGCTGGATCGGGGCCGGCATGGTCGAACAGGCGGACGAGGGCACCTTCGACACGTTTCTGCTGGCGGGCCCCACCGGCGAGTTCCTGTCTTACCGAAAACAGTACCCCGCCTTCTTCGAGCTGCTCTATTTTCACCGCGGGCGAACGGCCGGCATCTTCGACACGCCCATTGGCCGCATCGGCATGATGGTTTGCTGGGACATGGTGCACGCCCGTCTGTCCCGGGAAATGGCCGGCCGCATTGATCTGCTGCTGGTTTGCTCCGCCTGGCCCAATCTCAACCAGGGCAACATTCCGCTTTACGGCATCCGCGATTGGTTCAGCCGCCAACCGGCGCAGAGGCCGCAAAGGCTTGCCCAGGAGCTGAACGTTCCCGTGGCC